>NZ_LZHO01000006.1:0-81971 GCF_001690895.1 Gilliamella sp. Nev5-1
TTGCCTTCCCGATGCATAAAGCCACTGTCCGGATCTGTTGTACTGACTTTAACCTCCTTGTATTTCTCTACCGTCGATGGCTTTAAGGCTTTTTTCCGTTTAATTCTCTTTCTGCGTTGATGGCTTGATTAAGCGCATCAATATATTGACTGGGCTCAACAATACGCTGCTCATTACGTGCTTTGCCTTTATTGGCATTTGCTTTTAGGTGAGTACTGTCCGTATATAATACCCGACCACTTATCAACCCTTTGGCAATGGCCTGCTCAACAATATTATCAAAAATCTGTTGATAGATTTCACTGTCATTAAACCGACGGCGACGATTTTGACTAAGTGTTGAGGCGTCAATCACTTTTTCGGTTAATCCCATTCCCAGAAACCAGCGGTAAGCTAAATTGACCTGAATTTCCTGAACCAGACGACGTTCACTGGGGATACCGAAAAGATACCCCAATAGCATGATTTTAAACAGTCTGACCGGATCTTCTGCCGGACGACCGTTATTCGGGCAATAAAGTGGTGCTACCGCTTCTCGAATAAATTCAAAATCAATGACTTTAGCTATTTTACGAACAAGATGATTTTGGGGGACAAGCGCATCTAGTGAGATTTGCTCTATTTTTTCTGGTGTCGCTGGAGTTGGTTTTTTTAGCATAGAAGAACTTCTCTTATAGTGGACTCCTCTCTATTAGATCAAAGAACTCGCCAAAAAGCGAGTTCTTTGTCATCAATCTGGAAAGCCACTTTTACAGTGGCTTTTTTAACTTTCTGATAAATTTAGGGATTATTTAAGGTGACTAAGCAAATTAGCAACCGTCCTAATCCCAACTCCTGTTGCCCCTGCTGCCCATAAGGCGGTGGCGCTTTTACGGAATGTTGCTGAACAATCGATATGTAGCCA
Organism: Gilliamella sp. Nev5-1; assembly: GCF_001690895.1. Lineage (NCBI taxonomy): Bacteria > Pseudomonadati > Pseudomonadota > Gammaproteobacteria > Orbales > Orbaceae > Gilliamella > Gilliamella sp. Nev5-1. Next base: position 905 of record NZ_LZHO01000006.1, read on the forward strand.
ATTTTTCTGATAATTTTCAATGAAATGTGATAAAAAGGCCGCAGCGGTACTGGCTCCTGCAGTATTAGGCAATCCTGAGTTTGCCATATCGGCAAACGATGATGGGAATTGAGAACGGTGAAATTCTGTTAATGGTAATCGCCAGAATGCTTCATTTTCAATATTGCTACTAGCTAACAATTGGTTAGCAAAGTTATCATCAAATGTAAGTAATGATTGATAATCATTACCCACCGCAATTTTTGCCGCACCTGTAAGGGTTGCGCAGTCAATAATATAATGTGGTTTATCATTATCGGCACGAATTAAACCATCAGCTAACACAAGGCGTCCTTCAGCATCGGTGTTATTAACTTCTACCGTTTTACCGTTACGGTAATGAATAATATCGCCTAATTTAAATGCATTACCGCTCACTAAATTATCGGCACAACACAAATAAAGCTTGATACGCTGATTTAACCCTCTTGCAATTGCCAATGCTAAAGCGCCCGTTACTAGCGCAGCGCCCCCCATATCAGCGCGCATTGATTCCATAAAGCTACTTGGTTTTAAGCTATAGCCACCAGAATCAAAGGTAATGCCTTTACCCACTAAACAAGCAACAATTGGCGCTTTAGGGTTTTTAGTCGGATTATAATCAAGTTCAAGAAAAGCGGCAGGTCTATCTGATCCCTTACCTACCGTATAGATCCCCATATAATTGTGTTCTTTTAAAGCTTCGCCTGAAATAATTTTATGAGCCACATCAGACGAGTAAGTGCTAATTAAATTAGCAGATCTTGCCGCTAACTCAACAGGGCTTAATGTCTCGGCTTGCTCATTAACAATATCCCGACACCAATCAATAATCGCTAAGCGATGTCCCAATTCTTGTTCGTCTTTAGTATCAAGTTTTGGTCCAATTACTTCAGCGCTTTTTTTGGCATTACGATAACCTAACCAAAAATGCCAACAAGCTTCAAGATCCCAATCTTCGCCAACTAACTTAACCGAATTGATTTCTTGGCTATCTAACTTTCGCCCTGCACGTTGAATCATATCCAAACGACGTTCAGCTTTATAGTGAATAGTAATAGTTTTATCTGAGAAGCTCAGCAGTGCGTCTTTTCCCCACTGGGTTGGAGCCTCTTGATTAGAAAGCAAAATCGATAACATTGACATAGTAAGTACCTTAATCATTTATGAATCAGAAACAATGGATTAATTCTAATCAGAAACATGTTAATATAGCAAGTAAAGTTAAGCATAAATAAGGATTAGTCATGAATTGTATTGTACCAATAAAAAATGGAATTAATTTTCGCGATTTAGGCGGTATTAAAACAATCGACGGTCGCCAAATTCGCTCTGGCATGTTATACCGTTCAGGTGCCTTCTCACTTATTACACCAGAAGAGCAAAATTTTTTATGTGATGAATTAAATCTGCATTATATTTTGGACTATCGCGATAATGACGAAATTGTGCGGAATCCCGATAAATTATGGCAAAATACTCATTACATTAATGTACCCGCTAACCCTTTAAACGATACCGTCACAGCAAGTTTAACAAGTGAAATAGGAAATAATCCAATAACGCTTAAAAAAAGCTCACCATTTGATTTTATGATTAAACTTTATCAGCTACTTCCTTTTAATAATCTTGCCTATCAAAAACTTGCATCAACATTACTTAACGCACAAGGAAAACCATTAGTACAACATTGTGCCGTAGGTAAAGATCGCACGGGTGTTGGCGTTGCGCTAACGTTATTTGCTTTAGGTGTGAGTGAAGAAACTATCATGCAAGATTACTTATTGACTGAAGAGCTTTTATCAGATTATCGAGAAAATCTATTAAGTAAATACAAACATAAAGTAACGCCTGAAGAGTTTGAAAACCATAAAGTGATTTTTGCGGCTAAAAAAGAGTACTTAAACGCCGCCATTAACGCAATCAAACAACGTTATAGCACGATTGATAATTGGCTCGCACAAGAATATCAATTGGATAACAGCAATAGAAAAATCTTACAAGACATTTATTTAATCTAAAAAGATAAATAAGTTAGGGTTATTAATTGTCGGATTTACTCACACTATTTACCATATTAAGAGAAAATTCTATGATGGATAGGTAAAAATAATGCTGAATATGCGTATTCAACAATCTTTGAAACAATTTATTTTGGCTCAATTTAGGTATTATTTGAATATCTTATTATTAAGGAGAGTAAATGGCCATTCCTGATTATCAAACATTGATGTTACCACTTTTAAAATGGTTATCTGATGGAAAACCTCACACAGCGAGAGAAACCTATAATCACTTAAGTCGGTTATTTAAATTAACCGCTGATGAGATGAGTCAGGAACTACCCAATAGCAATCAACCTATTATTGAAAATCGAATTGGCTGGGCGAAAACGTATCTTAAAAAAGCAGGGTTGATTAATAATACCCAGCGAGGTATTTGGCAAATAAGTGAGCAAGGCTCAAGGTTGTTACAAACTAATCCCACTAAGTTAACCAATCAAGAGTTATTAAATATTCCTGAATTTTTATCATTTAAACAGCTATCGCACTCATCAGAAAATCAAACCAAACAAACTGAAGTCAATACGGATGAAAATACACCAACAGAATTAATGGATTCTTCTTATCAAAAAATACGAGAAACATTAGCCGCAGAATTACTTAATTGCATTAAAGCTTGTTCACCAGCGTTCTTTGAACGTTTAGTTGTTGATGTTATGTTAGCATTGGGTTACGGTGGCTCTCGCCATGATACAGGAAAGGCAACACGTTTAACCAAAGACGGCGGGATTGATGGCATCATCCAAGAAGATAAACTAGGGTTAGATATGATCTATCTACAGGCTAAAAGGTGGGAAGCAACCGTTGGCCGACCTGATATACAAAAGTTTGCTGGTGCGCTACAAGGCGAAAGAGCCAAAAAAGGCGTATTTATCACGACTTCTGATTTTAGCTGTGAGGCAATCAATTACGTTAAACATTTAGATGTAAAAATCATTTTAATTAATGGTGCTAGATTGGCTGAATTAATGATTGATTACAATGTGGGTGTTTCAACGAGACAGGTTTATGAAATGAAACAAATTGATGGCGATTACTTTGAAGATGCAGATTAAAAACCCACTATCGTTATCTAACTTGAAATATTTTTCAAATTCTGGCGTAATATTGGAGTCTAAAATAGGTAAAAATAAAAACTTCAATAAAATCAATGGGTTTTCTGACTGATTTTTTTACCATGTCGATTTATCGTTCTTTCTGACACATCATAGCCCTATATTCCTGATATCGTGCACTAAGCTTAATGCGACTATACGTGCACCAAAATGGTTAGCGATTTTCAGTTAATGAAAGAGGGGCATGAGATAAGGCATAATCCCCCACCTATTGTTTAAGCTCTACTAAGTGTTTTGACTATAATGAGTTGTTCTATGATTGTTATTTATATCATAGAAGTGATATTTGTCCATTTTGGGATAGCCCATCAAATAAAATTTAAGGTATAACAATGATGATATCTATTTGCCATACTAACCTCGTGGCAACATTCTAGCCTTTACGATTGCACCACCAATTGCCTAATCGGCACATCGCAATTAACAGAAAGATGAATATCGCCAATTTGTTGATACTGATAATAAAAGTCCTGTCCAAATGGGGCGTTAATTAACTGGTTTTCAATATCTACTTTTACCGATCTTATTTGCCAAACGCCTTTAGCATATAATTTCAGCGCAGATTCCTTTAATGTCCAAAGTTGCCAAAAGGCGGTTAATGTATCGCTTTGTTTTAGCATCCATTGATATTCTTCATCAGCAAAAAAATTTTTGGCGACATTTACATAATTGTGACGCGGCCGAGCAACTTCGATATCAAGCCCTACCTTGCCATTTAACGATATCGCAACCGCGACCCAATCTTGGCTATGGCTGATGTTAAAATCAGGAAGATGCGGCGCTAAAAAGCAGGGACGGCGATTATCGCCAATGATCATCATCGGCAAATTAGCAATTTGACAATATTGTTTAAGTAAATTCGCTAAAATTGATCGACAAACTAAAAACTGTTTTTTCCGTGCACCATTTAATAATTGAGCATCATTAATGACTTGTGGTGACAGTAGTGAATAATTCACTTCTGCTGTATCTAAATGGGCAAGTTGGGCAATTAACATGTTGGATAAGCCAGTTTAAACAAAAATTATTTTTTACTATTTTAACAGCATGCTATGCTAACTGTTATCGAAATTTATCAGATCACTAAGGATGCGTCATGTCTTTACAAACAAAATTAGTTCATGCTGGTCGAAAAACTCGCTACACCCAAGGAGCGGTAAATTCTGTTATTCAGCGAGCTTCATCGCTGGTTTTTAACTCAATAGAAGCCAAAAAAGAAGCCACAGAAAATCGAGCAAAAGGGGCTCTATTCTATGGGCGCCGTGGCACATTAACCCATTTTGCCCTACAAGAAGCCATGACCGAAATTGAAGGCGGTGCAGGTTGCTACCTTTATCCTTGTGGGGCCGCAGCAATTGCTAATGCCATTTTAGCTTTTGTGAAAAATGGCGATCATATCCTTGTATCTGAAGCCAGTTATGAACCTACTCAAGAATTTTGTGAACATATATTAAAAGATTTTGGAGTAGAAACCGATTACTTTTCGCCACTAGTGGGGAGTGATATTATCAAATATATCAAACCCAATACTAAAGTTGTATTTTTAGAATCACCAAGCTCAATTACGATGGAAGTCCAAGATGTGCCAGCAATCGTTAAAGCCATTCGCAGTGTGAATCCTGAAATCGTCATTATGATGGACAACACTTGGGGAGCCGGCGTGTTATTCAAAGCGTTAGCGCACGGCATTGATATCTCAATTCAAGCTGGCACTAAATATTTAATTGGTCACTCAGACGCCATGTTAGGTACCGCGGTTACCAACCAACGTTGTTGGGATAAGTTACGTGAACGATCTTATTTAATGGGACAGATGTGTGATGCCGATACAGCCTATATGGCAACGCGTGGATTACGAACCCTAGCAATTAGGCTCAAGCAACATCACGAAAGCAGCTTAAAAGTGGCAAATTGGTTAGCCAATCATCCTAAAGTGGCAACCGTCAATCATCCAGCATTAGAAAGTTGCAAAGGGCATGAATTTTTTAAACGCGATTTTAGTGGTGCCAGTGGTCTATTTTCATTTGTCCTTCAAGAACATTTAAGCGATGTCCAATTATCTGATTTTTTAGATAACATGACCCACTTTTCCATGGCTTATTCATGGGGCGGATTTGAATCATTAATTTTAGCTAATCAACCTGAAGATCTTGCCAAAATACGTCCAGTATCGGGGATTGATTTTAAAGGTACATTAATCCGATTACATATTGGTCTTGAGGATCCTGATGACTTAATTGCTGATCTTGCCGCAGGCCTAGATAGAATCGAACGACATAAAAATAAAGTGAATGCGTTACAAAGCTTGGTATAAATAAGCATAAATTAGTAGAAATGGATAGCAGATGAGCCATCAAAGCCAAACACAAATCGACAGCATGGTTGAACAAACTATTTTACCACACCTAAATGGCCGACAATCGCTACTCGTTGCCTTTAGTGGTGGCGTCGATTCGACCGTATTAATGCAAGCATTAGTCAATTTAAAGCAACAGTTACCACATCTACAACTTAGAGCAATTTATATTCATCATGGTTTAAGTGCAAACGCTGATAACTGGGCGGCACATTGTCAACAACAATGCCAAATTTGGCAAGTGCCATTAATTATTGAAAAAGTCAAACTTGATCAACAAGCAGGCAATATTGAAGAACAAGCCAGAAATGCACGCTACCAAGCCATTTATCACCATTTACATCATGATGAAACCTTGTGCACCGCACAACATCTTGATGATCAGTGCGAAACCTTTTTTTTAGCGCTAAAACGTGGCAGTGGCCCAACTGGCTTATCTGCAATGCCGATTGAAAACGGAAACCATCTTCGACCACTACTAACCATTACACGCGCACAAATTGAAGCTTATGCTAAACATCATCAGCTTAACTGGATAGAAGATGAAAGTAACCAAGATGATCACTACGACCGCAATTTTTTACGCTTAAAGGTATTACCACACCTTAACCAACGTTGGCCACATTTTTCGCAAATGGTGGCTCGCAGCGCTGAATTATGCCAGCAACAAGAAGCATTAATTAATGAATTATTATTGGCTGATTTTAAACAAGCCACAACCGAGCAAGGGCAATTGTGTTTAACACCATTATTTGGCTATTCAGAATATAAACGTAATGCCATTTTACGCATGTGGTTTCGATCGCAACAAATCAACATGCCAAGCCAACAGCAACTCGCCTTAATTTGGCAAACCGTTGCTTTAGCTAAAGAAGATGCCAATCCCCAATTTATATTACATAACAAACAAATCCGTCGTTATCAAAACCAGCTTTATCTATTGCCATTATACCAAAACATTGAATCGCAAATGCTTAATTGGGATTTAACGTTGCCGTTAACACTCCCTGATAATGTGGGGCAATTACAGGTGAATTATCAACCCCCTTTACCTTGCCGTTTACCCCATGCAGATGAGCAAGTGACCGTTCGATTTCATGCTCAAGGGCAACTACAGATTGTTAATAGAAAAGGCTCAAGAGCGATAAAAAAACTATGGCAAGAACATCATATTCCACCGTGGATGCGAACACGAATCCCAATGGTTTACTATAATGAACAGCTTATCTGTGCGGTGGGCGCTTTTGTCACAGAACAAGGAAAAGGCGCACAAATCGGTTTCAAACTCATCAATAATGGCTTATAGGTTTTATCGATAAAGTTTGATACGCAAAACAATAATATATTTAAAAGATTAGCTAAAATAATCATATTTGTTAAAGCCAATATAGCTTAGTTAAATAAATAACAGCAATTAAGGTTAATATGATTATCAGCAAATATTAGGATTTATCACCATGATGCTTCTATCTGATTATCTAAAATCTACAGATATTGAATTAATCCATAATAAGTTAAAAAAACTCGCCATGACAAGCTTAACGCACATTCTTAATAATAACTACACCGAATTAGAGCTTAATACGAAGCAAGATATCCAAACACTAACTTTTCGAGAAAGCCTAAGTGTAATTTTAACGGGAGATTATACTGAACCTGTTTTTCAAATGTGCTTAAAAATTTATAAAGATGAAATGTATTTTGGTTATTATCACTATTTGACAACATTAGACCTTACCTTTGTTGATGAATTCTTTGTAATCAGATAGAATCAATTATTTTATTATATATCAATTAGATATTAAATTATGATGAAAGAATTACATTTATTAAGCTGCTGTCTTTGCCTGTTACTACCATTAAAAACGCAAGCTGTTGTTGTCAATGATGTGACAGGCATGACACCAGTACAAGTCGCGGCTATTGTTCAGCCTGAATCCACCCAACAAGTTGCTGAGCTGGTTAAAAACGCCTCTGGACCAATCAGTATAGCTGGTGGCAAATACAGCATGGGTGGACAAACTGCAATAACAGGGGCAATCCAGATAGATACCAAAAAACTTAACCATGTGATTGATTTTAATCCTGAACAAAAACTTTTAACCATTGAATCAGGTGCCAACTGGCGCCAAGTGCAAGAATTGATTGATCCTTACAACTTATCAGTGAAAATTATGCAAAGTTATGCCAATTTTAGCATTGGTGGATCACTCAGTGTTAATGTGCATGGTCGCTATATTGGGGAAGGCCCTATAATACTATCAGTAGAAAAATTCAAAATTGTACTAGCTGACGGCTCAATAGTCATCGCTAGCCCAAAAGAAAACTCAAATATATTTTATGGCGCAATTGGTGGTTATGGCGGTTTAGGAATTATTACTGAAGTCACATTACAACTTGTTGATAATGTTAAAGTTAAGCGCCTCAGTGAAGTGATGCCAATAACAAAATATTACTCGTATTTTACTCAACATATTCGTTCTGATAAAAGTGCAATATTCCATAACTCGGTAATGTATCCACCTGATTTTGAAACAGTTCGCGCCGTTACATTTAAACAAACCCAAGAGCCATTAACTATTTTAGACAGGTTAAAACCTAATACACAATACTCACGGACTCAGGAACAAAAAATAAAAATCGTCACCTCATCAACTTTGGGCAAACAGTTGCGTAAATTATATGACGAAGTTGATTACACAAAGCAACCTGTCATGTGGCGTAACTATGAAGCAAGTTACGATGTATCTAATTTAGAGCCTATTGCAAATAAAGACAAAAGTTACGCACTAGAAGAATATTTTATCCCAATAGAACGATTTGATGATTTTTATCCAGAACTCATTGCTATTTTGAAAAAACATCAAGCTAATGTCATCAATATTTCGATTCGTCATGCTAAGCCAGATAGTGGCTCGCTACTAGCATGGGCTAAAACTGAAGTGTTCGCTTTTGTTATTTATTATCAGCAAGCAACTGATGAAAACAGCAAAAAACAAGTAGGCATCTGGACTCGGGAACTAATAGACGCCGCACTAGCAAACAATGGTAGCTATTATTTACCTTATCAGTTGCATGCCACGGCTGAACAGTTTCAGCGTGCCTACCCACAAGCAGCACGTTTTTTTAAGCTCAAAGCACAGTTAGATCCAAACAATAAATTCAGCAATATGATGTTAGATAAATATCGCCCTAAAAAAATTGAGTAAGCAACTGACAAAAGCCAAATAGCCTATTGCGGTATTGATGCTTAAACATAGACATAAGCTAAAATATTTTAACAACATTTATACGAATTTATTGAATTGATTAATGATAACGAATAATAAAGGAGGCCATTAGCCTCCTTATGCTACCACCAACTTTATACGATTTATTTTCCGCTCTTGGCCTTCCAACGTTTGAGTAACAATGCATTGGTAACCACACTCACACTACTTAACGCCATCGCTGCGCCAGCAATCATTGGGTTTAAATAACCTAGCGCCGCTAATGGAATACCAATCAAATTATAGACAAACGCCCAGAATAAATTCTGCCTGATTTTATTATAAGTTCGACGCGAAATATCAATCGCATCAGCGATTAAAAATAAATTGCCTCGCATCAACGTAATACTTGCTGCATGCATTGCCACATCGGTGCCCGTTCCCATAGCAATACCGATATCGGCAGCAGCTAAAGCGGGCGCATCATTAATACCATCCCCGACCATAGCCACTTGATTATTGGCTTGTGTATAGCTTTCTTTCTGTAATTGATAGATATAATTTGCTTTGTCTTGAGGCAATACTTCAGCAATAACTCGATCAATAGCTAACCGATCACCAGCATAATTTGCTGCTTTCTGATTATCACCAGTTAACATTACCGTATTAACATGTAGTTGATGAAGCGCATCAATTGCACTTTTTGCTTCATCTTTAATCATATCAGCAAAGCCTAATATCGCCAAAATCACCACATTGCCTTCTAACTGTTGTTTAGCTAAAAATGAAACGGTATAACCTTTGTTAGTTAATTCGCTAATTTTATCATCCATATTCATAACATAAGCGTTTAATGACTTCATCCAACGCAAACTTCCTAAATAATATTCGGTATTATCAAGGGTAGCCATTACACCTGAACCTGTTACTGAAGTCATATTTTGCGCATAACGAAACTGCCCTGCTTTACTTAAAATCGCCTTAGCAAGTGGATGCTCACTACCCGCTTGTAATGACGCAGCAATCGACAAAATTTGCTCAGGCGTCTCGCTACTTATAATATCCATTTCAACTAATTCAGGTTTGCCCATGGTTAAAGTACCTGTTTTATCAAATGCGACCGTATTAATACTGTGCAGTGTTTCTAATGCTTCGGCATCTTTAAATAAAATACCATGACGAGCAGCTACTCCAGTACCAACCATAATGGCTGTTGGCGTTGCCAACCCTAAAGCACATGGGCAAGCAATCACTAACACCGCAATACAATAAAGTAATGCTTGTTGCCAATCATGCGATATTATTCCCCACACCAATAACGTAACAAGTGCAATTAATAAAATCATCGGTACAAAAATCGCACTAATGCGATCAACAATGCGTTGAATCGGCGCTTTTTTTTCCTGAGCTGATTCAACCATTCCGATAATCTTCGATAGTGTTGAGTCGGCCTGAATGGCGGTCGCTTTAACAATCAATAATCCTTCACCGTTAATCGTGCCACCAGTAACCACATCGTTAACCATTTTATTGACAGGCAAACTCTCACCAGTTAACATCGACTCATCGCTACTTGATTGACCTTCTATCACAATGCCATCAACCGCGATACGATCACCAGGTTTAACAATAACAATATCACCAACTTTAACTTGGCTTATTGGTAAACTTACTTCCTGATCACCTCGCCTAACTAAGGCGATATCCGGCCTTAAAGCACAAAGTGCTTCAATCGCTTGTGTGGTCTGATGTTTAGCGCTTGACTCTAGCCATTTTCCCACCAAAATTAAGGTGATAATCACCACTGAAGACTCAAAATAAAGATGTTCAGTATTTCCCGTTATAAATTGATAAACTGAAAGCCCATACGCCGCACTCGTGCCGATAGCAACCAGTAAATCCATATTGCCTGACAACACTTTAACCGCATTAAAAGCACTTCGATAAAATTTTGCCCCCAAACCAAATTGCACTATAGATGCAATAACCAATTGCAACCAAGCAGGCATCATCAAATTCAAACCAAACAAAGCTAATAACATAGGGAAGACAAAAGGAATGGCAAAAATAATAGCAATAATAATTGGATATATAGATGACTGTCTTTTAGATTTTTTTTGCTTATCCGTTGATTCGGTAATTTCAACCGCATGATAACCAGCTTTATCCACTGCCGACATTAAGGCTTCCAGCTTAACAGAAGCATTAGCATTAACCGTTGCTATTTCGGTAGCAAGGTTAACGCTAACATCAATCACACCATCTACTTTCTTGAGTGCCTTTTCAACGCGCCCAACGCAAGATGCACAGCTCATTTCTTCGACAATAAAATTGTATTGGACAGTTTTCATTCAAAGCATCCCCCACTTATTATTTATGTTATTGGCAATCTAGTATATACCTAAAATAAAAAAGGTTCACGAAAATAAGCATAAAACAGCAGGGTAAGATTAACCCTGCTTTAGGAAAACAAAGGAAGGTTAATTACGAAGATTTTCTGGCCATTCGTTTTGGGTAGAAACCAATAAATTTTTAACAACACGAGAGTTACCCGCCACAATATTACCAGAAACCATATAGTTATTACCGCCAGCAAAATCAGTAACAACCCCACCAGCTTCGCGCAAAATAAGCTCACCGGCTGCGATATCCCACGGTTTTAAACCAATTTCAAAAAAACCATCTAAACGACCAGCAGCAACATAAGCAAGATCTAACGCAGCCGAGCCAGCACGGCGAAAATCACCGCATTTAACAAACAATTTTTGTAAAACAGTAAAATAACTATCGCTGTATTGTTTCGCTTTAAATGGGAACGCAGTAGCAAGCACACTGCCCTCCAAATCCTTGGCATTACTAACACGAATACGATAACCATTAAGCTGAGCACCTTTACCACGAGCGGCGGTAAACAGCTCATTACTCATTGGGTTATAAACCACAGCAATTTCGGTTTTACCTTTAACTCGGGCAGCGATTGACACAGCAAAATGCGGAATATTTTTGATAAAATTAGTCGTACCATCAATTGGATCGATTATCCACTGTGTATCAGCATCATTCCCTTTCGCCAAACCACTTTCTTCAGCAATAATAGTATGATCAGGGTAAGCTTTTTTGATTGTCTCAATAATCAAAGCTTCAGCTGCACGATCAGCATTAGTAGCAAAATCATTAGTGCCTTTGGCTTCAATCTCGATTGAACTTGGGTTTTCATAAGCCTTAATGGCAACATTCCCTGCTTTACGAGCAGCACGGATAGCAATATTCAGCATCGGATGCATAATTTTCTTCCAATTGATGATGTTAAAGAACGGGTTGATTTAGCAAAGCAATTAGCCTTACTAAAAATTGGAGTATAGTATAAAGGTTTTACAACCTTATTACCAGACTATACCTGCATTGATGACAAAAATAGATTTAATTGATCTTGATAAAAAATCGTAAAAATTTTTAATAAAACAAGCTCAATTTTTATTGTAAAAATCAGCAGGTAATGTTTTCTCTCTATTTTTTATTTATTTTGTTGTTTTAAAATGGCTTTGTTTCGAGTGTTTGGTTTTCGCATAAAAAATAAGCCATTGATGATATTGCCCGATTTAGGAGATTTGTGCCCAATATTTTACAACGCCACGTATGGCGTTAGATGGCTAAAAATAAGATATTTTTTCACTTAAAAAACAGGTCAGGAAAAATACTGATTTTATTTTTCTAGATTACACCCAAATGCTGACGCCATACCTTATTCGGCGCCAAAATATATCGCTGATAAAGGCGATAAACAAAGCCTTACCCATTTATTAAGCAGAATAACCGCTTTCTATTCGCATTACTCTCGAAATTATTGCATAATACACAGCGTATAAATTACCGAAATTAAGTTAGGAATAATTATGGAACTTCTTTGTCCAGCTGGATCGTTGCCCGCTCTTAAAGTAGCAATCGATCATGGTGCTGATGCCGTTTATATTGGTTTGAAAGATGATACCAATGCCCGCCATTTTGCTGGTTTAAATTTTAATGAAAAACGGTTGTTAGAAGCTTCAGATTATGTACATAAACGCGGTAAAAAGTTACATATTGCCATTAATACTTTTGCTCATCCTGAAAATTTCCAACGTTGGCAACATGCTGTCGATACAGCTGCAAATATTGGTGCTGATGCGTTAATTATTGCTGATCTTGCCATGCTTGATTATGCGGCTGGAAAGTACCCTGATCTTGAGCGTCATGTTTCTGTGCAAGCGTCTTCAACCAATGAAGAATCGATTAAGTTTTACTATAACAACTTTCAGGTACATCGTATTGTGTTACCGCGTGTACTTTCGATGCATCAAGTTAAACAACTATCACAAGTTTCTCCTGTTCCGCTAGAAGTATTTGCTTTCGGCAGCCTGTGCATTATGGCGGAAGGACGTTGTTATTTATCATCCTATTTAACTGGTGAATCACCCAATACAGTTGGGGCTTGTTCGCCAGCTAAATTTGTTCGCTGGGAAGAGACCGAAAAAGGGCTTGAGTCACGACTCAATAATGTGTTAATTGATTGCCATAAAAAAGGTGAAAATGCGGGTTACCCAACGCTATGCAAAGGGCGTTATTTTGTTGGCGATAAGCTTTATCATCCAATCGAGGAGCCAACCAGCTTAAATACCATTGAGCTATTACCTGAACTATTTGCTGCTAATATTGCCTCGGTTAAAATTGAGGGGCGTCAGCGTAGCCCTGCTTATGTTGAACAAGTAACCAAAGTATGGCGACAAGCCATCGATCGCTATAAAGCCAATCCGCAATCATTCCAAACAGAAAAAAGCTGGATGGATACGCTTGGATCAGTTTCAGAGGGAACACAGACAACATTAGGCGCTTATCACCGTAAATGGCAATAATTTAATTTTTTTATTAAAACAAATAATTAAAAAATATACATTTTAAATGTAATATTTCGCTTTTTATATCTTCTGTTTTTTGTAAATAAATACAGGTGATAAGGTATTATCTTTAATAATTTAATTCATTTAATATAAACAATATTGTGAGCAAAACTATGAAATACGCATTAGGACCAGTGCTTTATTATTGGCCTAAAACCACAACAGAAGCGTTCTATTACGCCGCTAGAGAGAGTCAAGCGGATATTATTTATATGGGCGAAACAGTATGTACCAAACGCCGTGAAATGAAAGTTGCCAATTGGATTGAACTGGCAAAAGAAATTGCTAAATCGGGTAAACAAGTAGTGCTTTCAACCCTAGCATTACTTGAAGCGCCATCAGAATTAAACGATTTACGACAATTAGTTAATAACGGCGATTTTTTAGTCGAAGCAAATGATTTAGCTGCCATTAATATTGCGCAAGAGCATAAATTACCATTTGTTGCAGGCCCTGCTATTAACTGTTATAACGCATTAACTTTAAAATTATTACAAAAACAAGGGATGGTGCGTTGGTGTATGCCAGTTGAGCTTTCTCGTGACTGGTTAACCAATGTACTTAATCAATTTGAAAATTTAAATATTAAGCGAAATTTTGAAGTTGAAATATTCAGTTATGGTTATTTACCTTTAGCTTATTCAGCGCGTTGTTTTACCGCTAGATCAGAAGACAAGCCTAAAGATAAATGTGAAACATGTTGCATTAATTATCCCGCTGGGCGTGAAGTGTTCTCGCAAGAACAGCAAAAAGTATTTGTGTTAAACGGTATTCAGACTCAAAGTGGTTATTGTTATAACTTAGGCAATAATCTTAAAGAGATGAAAGGATTAGTGGATATTGTTAGAATTTCACCACTTGGTCTTGAAACGCTCGATATTGTCAAACGGTTCAAAGCTAATGAAGATGGATTAAATCCGCTACAAATTGAACATAAACGAGATTGTAATGGTTACTGGAATGGTATTGCCGGACTTGAACTTACCCAATAAGCATTTTGTGCCTGAGCAATTTAGGGCGGATTTTCCTGCGCTTAATAGTGAAAGTGTCTATCTTGATTCGGCAGCAACCGCACTTAAACCACAAGTGATGGTTGATGCAACGCTTGCCTACTATTTAGAAAATACCGCAACAGCCCAGCGTAGTTTGTATAATACCGCACTGCAAGTCACCGCAACGATTGATAAAGCAAGACAAAATGTTGCTAATTTAATTCACGCTCAAAGTAGCACTGAAATTATTTGGACTCGTGGTGCGACTGAGTCATTTAATTTAATTGCGCAAAGTTACGCTCGTCCGTTACTACAATCTGGCGATGAAATTATTGTGAGCGAGTTGGAGCATCATAGCAATTTATTGCCTTGGTTGATTGTTGCGGAGCAAACAGGCGCTAAAGTCATTCAATGGTCGTCAGATGTTAATGAGCTATCTTTATTAATGTCTGCTAAAACAAGAATTGTTGCAATAACGCAAATGTCGAATGTAACGGGTTTTTGCCCTGATTTAGCTACAATTAGCCACATTGTTCATCAACATAATGCGGTTTTAGTTGTTGATGGTGCGCAAGGCATTGTTCATCATGCGCTTGATGTCCAGCAATTAAATATCGATTTTTATGCTTTTTCAGCCCATAAATTGTATGGACCAACGGGTCTTGGTGTTTTATATGGTAAAAAGTCCTTACTTGAACAAATGTCGGTTTGGCATGGTGGCGGAAAAATGCTAAAAAGCGCTTCATTTGATGATTTTATTCCTGAAGATCTTCCCTATAAATTTGAAGCAGGCACACCCAATATTGCTGGCATTCTTGGCTTTAACGCAACACTTGAATGGTTAAAAAGTTGGGATAATAAGCAGCAAGCAGAAAACTACACAAAGCGACTCGCTGACTACGCAAAATCACAACTAAACCAATTTGCGGATATTCAATTTTATAGTGTGGATAGTAGCCCGATTATTACGTTTAATATCAATGAGATTCATCATAATGATATTGCTATCTTATTAAGTGAACAAAATATTGCGATCCGCACTGGTGAGCTTTGTGCCCAGCCTTTGATGAATAAATTAGGATGCCACGGAGCGGTTCGTGTTTCATTGATGCCATATAATAATCAGCAAGATGTGGATAAATTTATTTCAGAGTTGCAAAATGCAATTGAAATATTAGTGTGATTTTATACTGAAACGTATAGTTTCCTGAAACTTTTTTACAAGCAGTTAACCGTAAATAGGTCAATATTATGCTATCACAGCAAAGCTTAACCGAATTATTTGCAAAGCAACGTACTTGGCAAGATCGTTATCGACAATTAGTAATGCTAGCAAAGCAATTACCTGATTTCCCTGAAAATGAAAAAACTGAGCAGAACCAAGTCCACGGATGCGAAAACCGTGTATGGCTAACTTATCAAAAACAACAAGATAATAAGTATATTTTTCAAGGTGATAGTGAGGGAAGGATCGTCAAAGGCTTGTTGGCCATTTTAATCATCATTGCCAATCACAAAACAGCACAAGAAATTGCAGCTATCGATTTTCGATCCCTATTAAGTCAGTTAAAAATTTCTGATGAGCTAAGCCAATCACGTTTGCAAGGGCTTGCTAAATTAATTGAGCGCATAAAATCGGTTGCATAAAAAAGGGGCTAATGCGCCCCCTGTCTTTTATATAGTTACCGTTAATTTTCGGTATAAGTGTAAAGTGTGATGACTTTTTTTACACCACTGACTTTACTTGCAATTTCAGCTGCTGCTTTACCTTCTTCTGGGGTAACAATTCCAATTAAAAACACTTCGCTGTTTTCGGTTACCACTTTAATTTTGCGAGCTTTTGTTTTGGCATCTAAAACTAACCGAGATTTAACTTGAGTAGTTATCCAAGTATCATTAGTAATAGTCACTGCCCCAACAGGTTCCCCAATACGAATTTGGTTATAGACTTTTTTTACCCCTTCAACTTGATAAGCAAGCCTTTCTGCTTGTTCAACTTGTTGACTATTTGCTTGTCCAACCAAAAGGATATTACCACCATAAGCACTCGAAACAATACGCGAACCAATAAACAAAGGTCCATGGTCTTTAATTTTTATCCCCATACGTGAACTGAGCGTTGTATCATCAACTTGGGTACCAGTAGTGCGAGGATCAGAGGCAACTTTTGCCGTAGCCCCTGCACCAATTCCTATAACAGCAGCAACGCAGCCTTGCAATATTAATGTGCAAGAGATTAACATTGCCATTATGGCGATCTTTTTCATTATAGCTCCTTATGATTTATTGCTCTGTAATAATCAAATTCTAATAGATTGTTTGTATTATGCCTTGTAGATATTGATTTGCAAATAATTTTATGATTTATGCTAGCTTATAGCAGTATTTCTATTTTATGAAACTATATCATAAATTTCTGTTTGAATTTCAAGTGTTATTTTAGTGTGAAATCTGCTATCTTTGTATAATAAATAAAATAAATCAGATGATTGGAATAAAAATATGAATCAAGATTGTGTCGATTGGCTGTATGGTTTATCTGCACCAATGGTTGTAATAAACATAGAAAATGGAGCAAGTTATACTTCGCCATTTTTTTATCCAGATCGAGATTTTGTTGATATGAAAGAGAGTTGGGCTATTGATTCCCGTGAAACTTTACTTAACTGTGTGTTCGACATGGTTGATGATGGGCACGCTTCAGCATTGTCTAAATATTATTTGATGTATTCTCGACTTTTCGAAGTTGATTGGTATGATCATTATCAAGAACAAGATGACTATCAAAAAGTTTTGCTTGATTTTGTCAAACAAACCTTTCCTGTGTGTGGTACTGCAGGTATCCGTAGTTGGGATTATGCTCGAATGGGATATATCTTACGAAATGGTACTGCTAATAAATATATCACCGAACAAGAGGCCTTATGGATTCTTTCTCGAATAGGACTCCGTTGTCAATATTATTATAGAAACTGGCACCATTACTTTACAGGCTGGTTTGTTGGTTATCAATATTGGATATCACTCAATAGCAAAGAAGACTTAGAAACATTACGCTGTGAATTGACTCGAGCATCACGCGCTCATACCATGGCAAATTTACATGAAGATAAAGATGCCCCACATAATCGTTTATCTTGGTATATAGATATTGAAGAACTAGAAAAACCTGAGTCACTAATGGAGTATGATTGGTCATGAATGAAAATATTTGGCAACTGTTAGGCATTGAAAAAACAACCGATCAAGTGGCTATTCGTCAAGCATATCGAGCACAATTACCTTCATATCATCCTGAAACTGATCCCGATGGTTTTAAAGCATTACGCGAAGCCTATGAGTCAGCAATAAAATATGCACAATCGCCCGAAACAATGGCCGATGAACCTAAGTCTGAATCAGAACAACAAGAAGTATCAGTATCCTTAACAGAAGAACAGCTTAAAGCCAATGAAATTTGTGAGGCTTATCAAACATTGTTAGATGATCCTCGACGCTGTTTTAATGTTAACGAGTGGCAAAAATTTATTGGTTCATTTTATGACTACTCAATGGCAGTTATTGATTCTGTAAAATGGCGATTGCTAGAAATAAGTTATGAATCAAAAAATATATCAGAGTCATGTGTCAAACTATTAGCTGATAGTTTACGTTGGCGGCAACAGCTAATGATCCAATTTGCCGATGATTTTGAAAAGTATGATAGTTATTTAAATCATATTGATCGTGGTGATTTGTTCAATTACACCTATTTACCGACAACAAGTAAAACACTGCAAAATGTAACTATCGATTATATGTACTATACTAGGTGGTTATTTTGGGAGCGTAGATCTGGGGATATTTATGCATTCTTATCACAAGATACGGTAATTTATCTTCCTGATGATAAAAATTTGATGCTTAAATTTTCCTATTGGCATTGTATAGCTAATATAAAAAATCAAGCTATTTTGGATTATGCTTTAAAATGTATTGCCCAAAATGATCAAGATGAAAATATCATTATCGAATGGAAATATATTGCCGCCATTCAATATACGCTACTTGATAATAAACAAGAGTCCTTACAATCTTGGCTAGATCTTTATAGTTCAGGTCATTATCAAGATAAAGCAGCCAGCTGGATAGCTGGTTGGTGCGAATATTATAATAAAGATTGTTTCCCATTATTAATCATGGCTCTTAATAATTCTTACTGTATTGCTATAGATAACACTGAAAATTATTTAAATGCAATACCTCAGCTAACAGCAACAACTGTTTCACGATTAGCAGGACTAGAGGCTAGCGATTATTCCCCTGAAATAGCCAATTTTATTGACTGGGCTTTAAATGTAAATTGGAATTATAGACAAGTTTTATCCATGCTATTACTTGATGACGGTACCAATCGATTGTATCGCTTATATCGCCATGCCATCATGCTTCGCCACGGTAATGAAAGATTATTGCAAGAAATCCTTGATGAACGCAGCGATGATCCATTTGAACAATTTATTTTGCAAAATTTACAACGGCAAGCACGACAAAACCTAACATGGTTATCAGAACTACCGCCCGTACAAGAGTTTAAAGCTTGGCTATATGATAGTGATGAAAATACGCCTATCCCAGCTAAATTTGATCCTAACTCTGAAGATAATCATTGTTTTTATTGTCGTTTATGGCTAGATAGGCTTGATTATTTGCCGTTTGTTGCCATATTTCATCTTTATAATAATTTAGAGTATTCATATATGGAAATGTATGATTGGGTAGCTTTTCTTACAATACGAATACCTTACAAACTACCTGCTCCACCAGATGCTTCTATCTGTTCAAGTAATAAAAATGCCTATTGGCAATGGTATCGTAATTGTTTATTAGTTATATCAATTGCCAGCCAGCCTTTTGCAACGGCCAAATATCTTCAAACTGAGAATAATACATTCCAACTACCGAATGACAATTTGCTATCTCCTCTTATTAATATTTTTAAACAAGGAAACTGGCAAAATGAAACAGAGTTATATAATCTGATTAACAATGACAGTAAGTTAATTAATTGCATCTTAATAAATTATCCAAATTCAATTGAATCGTATATTGATGATACACCTGATAGCATTGATTTTAAGGAAATTGAGCAAAAACTTGAACAAGTATGGCAACCTAAATTAGCAAAACAAAACCCTCTCTACTTGATTATTTTATACAACATAGTATTTTATAAACCCGATCAAAAAACAAAATTAGATCAGATGTTGAAAAGTGTTACTGGTGATAATAAAGAGTTAATAGAAACAGCAAAAAATCTAAAAAAGAGTTGGATTGCACCATTTTTTGATCGCAGTATGAAATACAATTATACTAAACAAACTGATGAAATAATGATACTTACTAAACGTTTGTCTAGCTATTACGGTATATACGATGAAGATGAACTTGAAGTGTTATACAATTTTAAAAACAACAGTGACAATGATTTAGTCTTACGGCTTTGTGCAGCATTACTTATAGCAAAAAATCATGAAAATCAACAAAAACTGGAATCACAGCCATTACCTAAAAATAAATGGTGGCAGTTTTGGCGTTGGAAAGGACGAACTAATATAAAAGGTTTTATTATACAATTATGTTGTAGCTTCATTGTGTTAGGATTGATGATCGTACTTAACAGTAATTCTGAATTGAATAGTCCTACTTTTTCTATGATTTGTTATTCTATTGCTGTAACCAACATGATTTTTGCTTTAAAACGACGTTTTAATGATATTGATAGAGGAGAACCCGTGACCCAAATGTTGGTTTCTCTCTTATTTTTTATGCCATTTTTGGGTTCCGGCATCAAACACACTAACCGTTTTGGACCACCAGTGGAAAAAACACCCAAAGAAAAGGAAAAGTAAACAAAATAAAGTCCTCTTTTTTATCTCTAAAAAAGAGGACTTTTTATATTTTTAAAATTTTATTGGCTATCGATTCAGATCTTTTAGATTAGATTCAATTTCACAACGAATTTTGTTAATTTCTTCAGAATTTTGTCTATTTAATACTTCCATAAAAACTTCGATATATGATCCAATTAATAGACGTTCATCACCCAATGATTGTGCCCATGCACGTTCCAGCCTTGCTAATAAAGTACGATTCGGCATTTCGTCGCGAGGGTGAATTTTAAGTGCTTTTAAGCGATCATGACTGTCTTGTTTTTGTTTGTCTGTTAATCCAATTGGACTATGATCAATCACTTTGCCATGTTGTTTGCCTGTCTCAAGTAAAACCACATCAACTTCTAATAAGCCATTTAGATC
The DNA here is from genome assembly GCF_001690895.1 of Gilliamella sp. Nev5-1. Lineage (NCBI taxonomy): Bacteria > Pseudomonadati > Pseudomonadota > Gammaproteobacteria > Orbales > Orbaceae > Gilliamella > Gilliamella sp. Nev5-1. The sequence continues at coordinate 21,888 of NZ_LZHO01000006.1, forward strand.
ATAACTAAAGCGAACATCAATCCCTTGTGTTTTTTCCATTGGCGTTAGAGGCACTTCAAACTCATCAATTAAAACATTGTTTTCAACGCGTGGATTTTCACCTTGATAAACCGAAATACATATCACTTTTTGCTGAGGGTGAGTTGTGTAAAATGTTTTTACTTTCGAAGTTGGTACAATAGTATTACGTTCAAGAATGGGTGAAAATAACCCACTGACATTATTTGAACAACTTTCAATCCCAAGAGTATAAGGACACACGTCGGTGAGAATGACTTCTTCTACATCTTTATTACGCAATCGGCAAGCAGCTTGAACAGCGGCACCTTGAGCGACAATTGTAGTTGGGTTTATATGACGATATGGTAATTTTCCAAATAATTTAGTAACCAATTCGCGCACCACTCCAAGTTGTGATGAACCGCCAACTAATACAATATGCTCTAGCTGATTAGGCTTTAAACGTGCATCATTTAACGCTTGTTCGACCGGTGCTCGTAAACGATTAAGTAACGGTAACCAGATCATTTTAGCTCGGCTTTCATTGAGTGCAAATTGCCACTGCTTATCTTGCCAAAACCACGTCAAATTATGCATCTGTTCACCATTTAATTTGCATTTTAATTGCTCTGCCAAATCTAACAATCGAGCATAATCATCTGCTGGAATATCTTGTTGTTTAAGATTCCACTCACTTAAGCAAGCTTTAACAAGCTCTTGGGTAAAATCTTCACCACCTAAATAGTTATCACCTGCCGAAGCATGCACTTCAATAATTGGCATCGAATATTCAAGCACAGTCACATCAAACGTGCCACCACCTAAGTCAAATACTAAAGTATTACCTGATTGTTCTTCGTGTAATCCGTATGCCATAGCAGCTGCTGTTGGTTCATTGATTAAACGCACAGCATTTAATCCCGCTAACTCAGCAGCAAAGCGAGTCTGCTTGCGCTGCTCATCATTAAAATAAGCAGGCACCGAAATGACAACATCACAAATTTCTTGCTTTAAAAATACTTCTGCATCCGCTTTAAGTGATTTTAAAACCATCGCTGAAAGTTCGGTTGGCGTAAACTTTTTGTCGCCTAATTCAAAAACTTTGTTTGAACCTAAAAAGCGTTTAAAAGCGGCTGCACTACGATTGGGATGCGTGGTTAAACGGGACAATGCCGCATGTCCGACTAGAATAGAATCGTCTTCGTCAACACTAACTGCAGATGGTGTAACAACTTCACCAATTGAATTAGGAATAAGGAATGGTTTTCCATCTTGCCAAACACAAATTAAACTATTTGTCGTACCTAAATCAATACCTATCGGGTAACTCATAACCCCTCTGAATAATATAATAATTTCCTATTGTTCAGATTATATACTAGTGATCACTTGAATTGCAAAAATGATGTTAAAAACTGGTAAAAACAGTCTATGAATGTTCTTTAAAGATAACGAGTTTATTCGTTAATTTCGATAATTTGACTAACCAGTTTTCCTTTCTTTAATCTTGTGACGATAAATTCCCCAACAGTCACCTGCTCACAGCGACGAACCACTGTGTTATTTTGGTTTATGGTGACAGAATAACCTCGCTCAAGTGTAGCAAGTGGGCTAACATTATTGAGTTGCGAAGTTTGTAACACAAATTGATGCTGTGACTTTGTTAATTTCTGATCAATTAAATTAATGAGTTGCTGCTGTTTTTGTCGAACCAATTGCCCTAAATAGGTGATGTTATTTTGTGGCGATACTCGTAATAATCGTCTATCTAAAAAATTATAGCGATTTGACTGCTTGAAAAAATATTGCTGAATATTTTCATATAATGAATGACGATAGGTTAAAAGTTGATTCAATTGTTTTTCTAATTTTGTTTGTGGATGTTGAGTCTGCAATAGATGATGCCATTTATTGAGTTTTTCTCGACACTGCATTAAATAATAATCCATTGCCATGGATAGATGCTGTTCTTTTGCTTGAATGCGTTTTATCTGATCTAAATTATCATGACTTACTAACTCGGCAGCAGCAGATGGTGTAGCCGCTCTGACATCAGCAACAAAATCTGCAATGGTAAAATCAATTTCATGTCCAACCGCACTAACCGTCGGTATTTTGCTTGAAAAAATGGCTCTTGCTACTATTTCTTCATTAAATGACCATAAGTCTTCAAGCGAACCTCCGCCTCGCCCAATAATTAACACATCACATTCTTGCCGAATATTGGCAATTTGAATCATCTTAGCAATTTGTCCCGCGGCCTCATTGCCTTGTACTTGAGTTGGGTAGATGATTAAATGTAAGCTAGGATCACGGCGCTTTAATATCTGGCAAATATCATGTAGCGCAGCACCCGTTGATGAAGTGATAATGCCAATGGTACGAATATTTTCAGGCAGTGGCTGTTTATACATGGGATCAAATAAACCTTCGTCTGACAGTTTTTGCTTTAACTGCTCAAACTTTTGCTGTAGTAATCCTGCTCCTGCGGGTTGAATTTTATCAATAACTAGTTGATATTCCCCGCGCGCTTCATACAGTGTAACTGTTGCTCGAACTAAAACTTGCTGTCCATTTTGTGGTGTAAAGCCAGCACGGAAATTACTATTGCGAAACATTGCACAGCGCACCTGTGCACTGTCGTCTTTTAATGAGAAATACCAATGACCCGACGATGGACGAGAAAAGTTTGAGATTTCGCCTATCAACCAAACTTGGCCAATAGCATCACAAAGCAACTCTTTCACCATTTGATTGAGATCTTTAATCGATAAAATTGAACTACCTTGCATGCTATTATCCTTATGGTAACTATATTTATGGTTATGCTAAATCAAATTGAGCCCAAATTGGTGCATGATCAGATGGTTTTTCCATCGCTCTAATATCATAATCAATACCTGTTTGCAGGTAGTAATTCATCATTTTTTTGCTAGCTAAAATCAAATCGATACGTAGCCCAATATGGGTATCAAAACCTTTAGAACGATAATCAAACCAAGAATATGTTTTTTCTTTTGGATAAGCATTACGGTAAGTATCAGTAAAACCAAGTGACATTAAATTTTTTATCCATTCACGCTCTTCTGGCAAAAATGAACATTTACCTGTACGTAACCAACGTTTTCGGTTTTCTTCGGCAAGACCTATATCTAAATCGGTTGGGCAAATATTCATATCCCCCATTATTAATGATAATTGGCTATTTAATTGTTGCTGTTCGATATAAGTTATTAGATCTTGATAGAATTTACGCTTAGCAGGATATTTTATTTCATGATGTAAACTTTCACCTTGCGGAAAATAACCATTAATTACCATCAAATTGCCTTGGCTAGTTGGTAACTCAGCAATAATCAAACGGCATTGTGCGTCTTCGTTATCGGTTGGAAAACCACACTGTACTGAAATGGGTTTTTGTTTAGTTAACAATGCCACACCATAGTGACTTTTTTGCCCGTGATAATATAAGTGATAACCAAACTGAGCAAGCTCTTCAACGGGAAATTGGTCATTATGTACTTTGGTTTCTTGAAGACCAATAATATCTGGTTGGTGGATATCAATAATTGCCGCTAGCTGATGAATTCGGGCTCGAAGGCTGTTAATATTAAAAGAGATGACTTTCATGATTATTTTATTGTGTTACATTTAATGTTGTAGTTGCCCCATCCTACCAAAAATACGTTATACTGTTAAGCTATTACATAAAGAGTTGTCATTTGTGATAAAAGGAATAGCCGAATATGTCTACGGAATTAACTGCCTTGCGCGATAAAATTGATGAAGTTGATAAATCAATTTTATCATTAATTACCAAACGATTAGCATTAGTTACCGAAGTTGGTGAAGTAAAAAGTAAACATGGTATTCCTATTTATGATCCTAAACGTGAAGCAGAGATGCTAAATAAAAGGAGACAAGAAGCTGAAAATGCGGGTATACCTCCCGCATTAATTGAAGATATTTTACGTCGTTTGATGCGTGAATCGTATATTAGCGAAAATGACAAAGGTTTCAAAAAAGTTTATACAGGCCAAGGTTCTATAGTTATTGTTGGTGGTAATGGACAAATGGGGCGGTTGTTTGCTCGGTTATTTACATTATCAGGCTACCAAGTTAAAACGTTAGGCTCTAAAACTATGCATCAAGCTACTGAAATAGTTGCTGATGCTGCTGCGGTTATTGTCACAGTGCCAATAAATAAAACTTGTGAAATCATAAAGCAATTACCGCAATTGCCAACAGATTGTATCTTAACGGATTTTACTTCTATCAAAGCTAAACCACTTGAAACAATGCTAGAAAAGCATCAAGGACCCGTTGTCGGATTGCATCCTATGTTTGGCCCTGATGTGCCTAATTTAGCCAAACAAATCATCGTTTATTGTGAAGGTCGCGAACCTACTAAGTATCAATGGTTAATTGAGCAAATGCGTATATGGGGTGCTAATTTATGCGCTATTGATGCCAAAGAGCATGATAAATGCATGTCGTTCATTCAAGCATTACGCCATTTTACCTCTTTTTCATACGGCGTAAATTTACAACGTGAACAGGCTGATTTAGAGCAACTAATTGCACTATCATCTCCTATCTATCGGCTTGAGCTGATGATGGTTGGACGGTTGTTTGCTCAAGATCCGGCTCTTTATGCCGATATCATTATGGCATCAGATGATAATATCGAATTAATCAAGCGCTATTACGAGCGCTTTGGGCAAATGGTGAGATTAATTGAACAACGTAATAAAACTAAATTTATTGATAATTTTAATGAAGTCACCGCCTGGTTTGGCAATTATGCAGAACGCTTTATCAAAGAGAGCCAAGTATTATTAAAATTTGCCAATGATAGTCGAGAATAGCTTTATACTGAAACGTATATTTTATTGAGTTTTTTTACAACTTGGGGTATGCGTTTTATCAAAAAATAATCGCATACAACTTTAAAGTAAAGTATAGTTAATTAAATGTTGTCCAAAATAACAAATATTAGTGTAAGGGAACAAAATGTCTAATCGGAAATATTTTGGTACAGATGGGATCCGCGGTAAAGTTGGAATGTATCCTATCACACCAGATTTTGCGCTCAAATTAGGCTGGGCAGCGGGTCGTGTGCTTGCCAAAGATGGGGTGAAAAAAGTATTAATCGGTAAAGATACTCGCATTTCAGGCTATATGCTTGAGTCAGCACTGGAAGCAGGTTTTGCCTCCGCTGGCGTTGCCGCTGCTTTTACAGGCCCTATGCCAACCCCCGCCATAGCCTATTTAACTCGTACTTTTCGGGCTGATGCTGGGGTGGTCATTTCTGCTTCACATAACCCTTTTTATGATAATGGTATTAAGTTCTTTTCAGCCGAAGGGAAAAAGCTTGATGATGCTATTGAATTAGAAATTGAGGCTGAGCTTGAAAAAGAGATCGATTGTGTAGAATCAAAACAACTTGGTCGAGCAAGCCGTATCACCGATGCAGCGGGACGCTATATCGAATTTTGTAAAAGCACATTCGATCATGATTTAAGTCTAGCTACATTAAAAATTGTTGTCGATTGCGCTAATGGTGCGACTTACCACATCGCTCCTAAAGTATTACGAGAGCTTGGCGCGCAAGTGATCAAAATTGGTTGTGAACCTGATGGTGTTAATATCAATGAAAACTGTGGTGCAACTGACGTTAAGGCTCTCGCTAAATGTGTTATTGATGAAAAAGCAGATTTAGGCTTTGCATTAGATGGTGATGGCGATCGTATCATCATGGTTGATCATAAAGGACGCAAAATTGATGGTGATCAAATTATTTACATCATTGCTCGCGAGGCACTGAGACAAGGTCAACTCAAAGGTGGAGTTGTTGGCACATTAATGAGCAATATGGGGCTTGAAATTGCACTTAGAAATCTTGGAATTCCTTTTGTCCGAGCCAAAGTGGGTGATCGTTATGTGCTTGAAAAATTAGTAGAAAAAAACTGGCGCTTAGGTGCTGAAAATTCAGGTCATGTGTTATTATTAGATAAAACCACCACCGGTGATGGTATCGTTGCGGGCTTACAAGTACTAGCGGCAATGGTGCGTAATGATATGTCATTAGCTGATTTATGCAGTGGCATGACAATGCTACCGCAAGTCTTAATTAATATCCATTTTTCAGGCAAAGAAGATCCACTAAATAGCAATGTAGTAAAATCAGCTATTGAACAAGCAGAAAAACAGCTTGGCAATCATGGGCGAGTTTTGCTCCGTAAATCGGGTACAGAACCACTTATTCGCGTCATGGTTGAGGGAAACAATGAAATGGAAGCACAAAAATTAGCAGAAACTATTGCCATAGCGGTTAAAAATTAAAAATAGCCTCATTTATGCCCATTAATTAAGCCATTGATTGAACAATATTTGGTTTAAAATAATGGGTAAAGTTGCGCATATTTACACAAAATTAGTAAAAAGTGTCTAAATTTTTAATTTCGTTAATCAAAGGTTGACTTAATATAGGTAATTGGGTTTAAAATAGTGGCTTCAATTATTACAACGATTGCTTATACCTTTTCTTGGTAAATAAGCAGTATTCTTTGTTTTTAGAAATAAGTAAGAGGGTTATATGTCTGTTTCCTCTCCAGCTTCACCACAAGCTTACATCAAGCATCATCTTGAGAACTTGCAAGTAGGTTCGGGTTTTTGGACCTTAAACCTTGACTCACTGTTCTTTTCAATTCTACTTGGTGTAATCTTTTTATGGATTTTTCACCGCGTTGCTAAAAAAGCAACTAGTGGAGTGCCAAGTAAATTACAATGTGCTGTTGAGATGATTTTTGAATTTGTAAACAATACCGTTAAAGATATGTTCACAGGTCAAAATAAACTCATTGCACCATTAGCTTTAACAGTGTTTATTTGGGTTTTTTTAATGAATTTTATGGATCTTATCCCGGTTGACTTTCTACCTTATGCAGGCCAATACCTAGGTCTATCACATTTAAGGGTTGTTCCAACAGCTGATGTTAGCATCACTATGTCAATGTCTTTAGGCGTGTTTGCCCTTATTATTATTTATTCTATTAAATATAAAGGGATTAGTGGTTTCATTAAAGAATATACACTTCACCCTTTCAATCACTGGGCATTTGCGCCTATTAATTTAGTGCTTGAATTAGTTAGCCTTTTAGCTAAACCTGTTTCTTTAGGACTTCGACTTTTCGGAAATATGTATGCTGGTGAACTTATCTTCATCTTAATTGCTGCATTATTACCTTGGTGGTCACAGTGGGTATTGTCATTACCTTGGGCCATCTTCCATATTTTAATTATTACATTACAAGCATTTATTTTTATGGTGTTGACGATCGTTTATTTAGCTATGGCGTCGGCAACGGAAGATCATTAATTTTAATATTTTTTTGATAATAAACTGGAGTATATAATGGATATTAGTATGTTATTTGTAGCCGCAGGTATAATGATGGGATTAGCTGCAATTGGTGGTGCAGTTGGTATTGGTTTATTAGGTGGTAAATTTTTAGAAGGTGCTGCTCGCCAACCAGAATTAATGCCTATGTTACGTACTCAATTCTTTATCGTTATGGGCTTAGTTGATGCGATCCCAATGATTTGTGTGGGTATTGCGCTTTATGTTATTTTTGCTGTCGCTGGCTAATAAAAATTTAAGAGGAATCGTGTCATGAATATGAACGCAACGCTCCTCGGCCAAGCAATTACATTTGTATTGTTTGTTTGGTTCTGTATGAAGTTTGTTTGGCCTCCAGTTATTGGCGCAATTGAAAAGCGTCAAAAAGAGATAGCCGAAGGACTTGCTTCAGCAGAAACAGCAAAAAAAGATTTGGAATTAGCCAAAGCAAATACATCTGACATAATGCAACAGGCTAAGGTTGAGGCCAATGCAATTATTGAGCAAGCAAACAAACGCAAAGCAGCCATTCTTGAAGAAGCAAAGCAAGAAGCTTCTCGTGAAAAAGAACGAATTGTTGCTCAAGGGCTTGCCGAAGTAGAGGCCGAACGCAAACGAGCTAAAGAAGAGCTCAAACAACAAGTCGCTACACTCGCTATTGCTGGTGCAGAAAAAATTATTCAACGTTCTGTTAATGAAGCCGCAAATAGCGACATCATTGATAAACTCGTAGCTGAACTATAAGGAGATATGAGCAATGGCTGACTTAATTACGATTGCTCGCCCTTATGCTAAAGCCGCTTTCGAGTTTGCGGTAGAAAAAAACAGCATCGAATCATGGCATAAAATGCTAGTGTTGACATCAGAAGTAAGCAAAGATGCTCAAATAAAGAGTGTTTTAACATCTGACATGAAAGCCGATTCGGTGGCTAATTTACTCATCAATATCTGCAAAGATGTGTTAGATGAGTTTAGCACTAACTTTATTAAGATTATGGCTGAAAACAAACGGTTATCACTTCTTCCCGAAGTACTAACTTTGTTTGAGCAATATTGTTTAGAGAAAGATGCCCAAGCAGATGTAGATGTGATTTCTGCTAGTGAGCTAACCAATGAACAACTTAATAAGATTTCTGTCGCTGTCGAAAAACGTTTATCACGAAAAGTAAAACTAAAATGTCACATAGATAAATCGCTCATTTCTGGTTTTATTATTCGTACGGGCGATATGGTTATTGATAGTAGTATCAGAGGGCGTTTAAATCGTTTAAATGACGCTCTACAGTCTTAAGGGGACTGATAATGCAGCTAAATTCAACTGAAATAAGTGAACTAATTAAAGAGCGGATAGCTCAGTTCAATATTGTGAGTGATGCTCACAATGAAGGAACTATCATATCTGTAAGTGATGGTATCCTTCGAATCCATGGACTAACTGATGTAATGCAAGGTGAAATGATTGCATTACCAGGAGGTCGCTATGCAATGGCTCTCAACCTTGAAAGAGACTCTGTCGGTGCAGTGGTCATGGGACCATACGAAGATTTGTCTGAAGGAATGAAAGTCCAATGTACTGGTCGTATATTACAAGTACCAGTCGGTGAAGGTTTATTAGGTCGCGTTATTAACACACTAGGTGAGCCAATTGATGGTAAAGGTTCACTTCAACATGATGGATTTTCACCAGTTGAAGTTGTTGCCCCTGGTGTTATCGATCGTAAATCCGTTGATCAAGCATTACAAACTGGCTATAAAGCCGTTGACTCAATGATTCCAATTGGCCGAGGTCAGCGTGAACTTATCATCGGTGACCGTCAAACCGGTAAAACAGCACTTGCTATTGATGCGATCATCAACCAACGTGACTCTGGCGTAAAATGTATCTATGTCGCTATTGGACAAAAACAATCAACTATTGCCAATGTTGTGCGTAAACTTGAAGAACATGGTGCATTAAAAAATACGATTGTTGTTGTTGCCTCTGCATCTGAATCAGCAGCATTACAATATTTAGCACCATATGCAGGTTGTGCAATGGGCGAATACTTTCGCGATCGTGGTCAAGATGCATTAATTGTTTATGATGATTTATCTAAACAAGCGGTTGCTTACCGTCAAATTTCGTTATTACTTCGTCGCCCACCTGGACGTGAAGCTTACCCTGGTGATGTATTTTATCTTCACTCGCGTTTACTTGAACGTGCTGCGCGTGTCAACGAAGCCTATGTTGAAGAGTACACTAAAGGCGAAGTTAAAGGTAAAACAGGTTCTTTAACTGCATTACCAATTATTGAAACTCAAGCTGGTGACGTTTCGGCATTCGTACCAACTAACGTAATTTCGATTACTGATGGTCAGATATTCCTTGAAACTAGCCTATTTAACTCAGGAATTCGCCCAGCGGTTAACCCAGGAATTTCAGTTTCACGTGTAGGTGGTGCAGCGCAAACTAAGATAATGAAAAAATTATCAGGTGGTATCCGTACTGCGCTTGCACAATATCGTGAATTAGCTGCGTTCTCACAGTTTGCATCTGACTTAGATGAAGCAACAAGAAATCAATTAAGCCACGGTGAAAAAGTAACCGAATTGTTAAAACAAAAGCAATACTCACCAATGACTGTTGCTGAACAATCAATTGTACTTTACGCCGCTGAGCGTGGTTATTTAGAAGATGTTGAACTTGCTAAAGTGTTACCATTTGAAACCGCACTACTTGCTTATGCTCATAGTCAACATGGCGATTTTGTTAAACAAATTGATGAGACCGGTAATTACAATGATGAGATTGAAAGTAAGCTAAAAGCATTACTTGAAAGCTTTAAATCAACTCAAACTTGGTAAGGGTGGGGGTAAAAAATGGCTAATGCAAAAGAAATTAGAACCAAAATTGCCAGTATCCAAAGTACGCAAAAGATCACTAAAGCGATGGAAATGGTTGCTAACTCTAAAATGCGTAAAACGCAAGATAGAATGGCCGCTAGCCGACCATATGCAGAGATGATCCGTGAAGTAATTGGACATTTAGCGTTAGCTCAGATAGGCGCCAAACATCCTTATTTAGAACAAAGAGATGTAAAGCGAATTGGCTACCTTATCATTTCAACCGATCGTGGTTTATGTGGTGGTTTAAATATCAACCTTTTTAAAAGTGTTATTGCCGATATGTCAGCATGGCAAGAAAAAGGGGTGGAAACTGATGTTGCTTTAATTGGCTCTCGAGGTGTTTCATTTTTTTCATCATTGAAAACAAACATCTTAACCCAAGTCACTAACTTGGGAGACGAGCCAACTTTATCCAATTTAATTGGTCCGGTAAAAACAATGCTTGAGGCATATGACAGCGGTAAAATTGATAAATTATATATTGTTACCAATAAATTTATTAATACGATGTCGCAAAAGCCAACAATACAGCAATTATTACCATTACCACCATCAGAAGATAAAGAGCTCAAAGCTTCATCATGGGATTATATTTATGAGCCTGACGCTAAATCACTATTAGATGTGATTTTACGTCGCTATATTGAATCACAAGTCTACCAAGCAGTGGTTGATAATTTAGCGAGTGAACAAGCAGCAAGAATGGTAGCCATGAAAGCGGCAACAGATAACGGTGCAAACCTAATTAATGAATTGCAAATTGTGTATAACAAAGCGCGCCAAGGTGCGATTACTAATGAATTGATTGATATTGTATCCGGTGCAGCCGCGGTTTCAGGTTAGTGCTAAATATTGGCTTATAGTTAAGAAAAAGACGTAGAGGATTAAAAATGGCTACTGGAAAGATTGTCCAGATCATCGGTGCGGTGGTTGATGTCGAATTCCCCGAAGATGCAGTACCAAAGGTATATGACGCATTAGAAGTGGAAACTGGCACTGAAAAATTAGTTCTGGAAGTTCAACAACAATTAGGTGGTGGCGTTGTTTGTTGTATTGCGATGGGATCATCTGATGGTTTAAGACGTGGACTTAAAGTGGTAAACACTGGTCACGGCATTGAAGTACCAGTGGGGACTAAAACACTGGGGCGTATCATGAACGTACTTGGTGATCCGGTTGATAAAGCAGGTCCAATTGGGGAAGAAGAGCGTTGGGCTATCCACCGCGCAGCACCGACTTATGAAGAACTTGCAAACTCAACTGAATTACTTGAAACAGGTATTAAAGTTATTGATTTAATTTGCCCATTTGCTAAAGGGGGTAAAGTGGGTCTATTCGGTGGTGCTGGTGTGGGTAAAACCGTTAATATGATGGAGTTAATCCGTAACATCGCTATCGAACACTCTGGTTACTCAGTATTTACAGGTGTAGGTGAACGTACTCGTGAAGGTAATGACTTTTATCACGAAATGAAAGAATCAAACGTGCTTGATAAAGTATCGTTAGTTTATGGTCAGATGAATGAGCCACCAGGAAACCGTTTGCGCGTTGCGTTAACTGGTTTAACCATGGCAGAAAAATTCCGCGATGAAGGTAAAGATGTATTATTATTCATCGATAATATTTATCGTTATACCTTAGCTGGTACCGAAGTATCTGCATTATTAGGTCGTATGCCATCGGCTGTAGGTTATCAACCGACATTAGCCGAAGAAATGGGCTTACTACAAGAGCGTATCACTTCAACTAAAACTGGTTCAATTACTTCAATCCAAGCTGTATATGTACCAGCAGATGACTTGACTGACCCATCACCAGCAACAACATTTGCTCACTTAGATGCAACAATCGTATTGAGCCGACAAATCGCCTCATTAGGTATCTATCCAGCGGTGGATCCATTGGATTCAACCAGCCGTCAATTAGATCCTTTAGTGGTTGGTCAAGAGCACTATGATTGTGCCCGTGGTGTTCAATCGATTTTGCAACGTTATCAAGAATTAAAAGATATTATTGCGATTCTTGGCATGGACGAGTTATCAGAAGAAGATAAATTAATTGTTGCTCGTGCGCGTAAGATTCAACGCTTCTTATCTCAACCATTCTTTGTTGCAGAAGTATTTACTGGTTCACCAGGTAAATATGTACCATTGAAAGATACGATAAGTGCATTTACGGGTATCATGAAAGGCGATTATGACCATATACCAGAACAAGCGTTCTATATGGTTGGTTCAATTGATGAAGCGATTGAGAAAGCAAAATCTCTCTAGGAGATTCATTGAGCAGATCGTATTAACGGAGATAGTAATATGGCACTAACTTCCTATCAATTAGAAGTTGTTAGTGCTGAATCTCACCTATTTTCAGGTGATGTTCAGCGAATCAGAGTAACTGGTCAAGAAGGCGAGCTCGGGATTTATCCTGGTCATACACCTTTACTCACAACAATAAAACCTGGTATGGTTGGTATTGTGAAAACGAATGGCGAAGAAGAGTTTATCTATCTGTCTGGTGGTATTTTAGAAGTTCAACCTAACATCGTAACCATCTTAGCAGATACTGCTATTCGCGGTGAAGACTTAGATGAAGCAAGAGCACAAGAAGCGGTAAGGCAAGCGCAGGAACATATTAATCACCTAAGTGATGATGTGTCATTTGCTCAAGCATCTGCCGAACTATCTAAGGCATTAGCAAAAATTCGTGTTATTGAATTAACTCGCCGTGTCGGCCAATAATTTGCTTTTTATGTTGTAGTGCACGAAAAAGGTTACTGGATAGAATTGCTGAGTAACCTTTTTAATTTTAGCGTTCCAAATGTTAAGCGTTAGTTTTCTTTCAATACTCTTCAGTATTATTTTCTTATTAAATTGATACTGAAACCTACATTTTTCTAAAACTTTTTAATAGAAAACTCGCAATAACTTAAAATTTCTTTTTTATTTAAATATAGGAAAATTAGGGTTATACCTACTACTTAGCTGTTTTCGTAAAGTAACAAGGGTAGTTATTCAACAGTTTTTGAAACAAAGTAAACTACACCCAATCCAGCAGAGCAAGAATCATAAATATCATTTTCATTAGCCTCTACAGCGTCATTTTTCGTTATGGCTTGATAACTGTTACCATCATCATCATAGAAAACAAAATGATAAACTTGTGTATATATATACTGTTTTTTTATTGTAGTATTTGTATTTTTCTTCTTTTCTGAAGCCAATAAGGTGACTTTGGTTTTGGACGGATCTAAATTTCCCATATCAACGATACCAACATATTGCATCTGCCTTAGTGCATCGTTCATAAACTGATTTGAACAATTAGGTACTTTAGCAAAAGAGATAGCTGGTAATATTAGCCCAATAATTAAAATAATTTTTTTCATATTATAACCTTAATCTTGTTTTCCTTATTCTGTATAGCTAACTTGTAAAGCTACAGTATCAATTCATTAAATAAATTTTGAAATCTTTGGCAATCTGATCCATTAATCAAAATAATCAATTTGGCGTTTTGATACTAAATAACTATCAACTTCACCTATTGAGCAGTCTTTATTAGAAGCTTCACTTTTGGTGATAACTTCATAAGCTTTATTTTTATTATCATAAAAAACAAAATGGTAAATTTGCGTATATAAATCCTTACTTTTCTGTTCAGATGCTAAAAGGGTTATTCTCAATTTTGATTGATTCAAGTTTTCAATCTCCACTATATTACTATTTTTCAACCACTCCTTAGCCTTATCCAAAGCGCGAGTATGGCAATCTGGCCCTTTAGCAAAAGATAGCATTGGGCATAATATTAACAATATTACTAAAGAAAGCTTTTTCATATAATTACCTTAAGTTATTCTTTTTTTAAATTATATTATTTTTATCATTGACTAAAAACACGCTAAAATGCCAAATTTACTTGCCTATTATTAGATAAGCTACTAATGAACTTGACTTTTGGATATTAGATATTTATTCACATCACTGATTGAACATTCTTCATATGATGCTTGGCTTTTGGTAATAACTTGGTAGCTATTACCATGTGTATCATAAAAAACAAAGTTATATATTTGCGTATACACCCCTTTTTTTATTTCTTCTGATACCAACTGTGTTATTTTAGTTTTAGATTCATCTAACTTTCGAATATCGACTATGTTCTCGTTTTTCATCCAAGCCAAAGTCATATTCATCGGCCAAGAATAACAATTAGGTCCTTTAGCAAAAGAGGCTAATGGGCACAACATTAACAATATTAGTATAGAAAACTTTTTCATCTTATTACCTCAATTCATTCATTTCTTATCTTTGGCAGAATATAACCACTTAATAATTTAACAATAGTTCGATTGATAACTGGCTAATAAGTTTTTGCCCTTGCCCAACTTACCTCTTCAATTAAACTTATTGTTTTCACATAATTATTTAATTTAATTATTTTATAGTGAGTTAGCTTATCATAAACGTGTATTGTTAATACACTATTTGTTATATTAATCCTCGCCCCCAAAATGGATAAATGCCACCGCTGTGATATCAATAAAAAGGGGGGAAGCAAGAGCTTCATATTTGGCCTTCTGGTTTAGATAAACAAGTCAAAGAAATTGGTGATAAAAAAGGCTAAACCAATGAAAATGATTAAGCTAGTTGTTATATTGTTGGTTAATTTTATAGGGGGATTACTAAGTTATCGATAGTGTTATCACTTTATCAGGAAACACGGTACACCTGAGTCTTATTATTTACTATTTTATGGTTTGTGTTATTGCTGTTTTATTATTATTTCAATCGTTATATTAAATAAAACGACCATCAGGTTTAGTTTTTTGTGGGATGATTGTTGGTATTTTAATAAGTTTTATCTTATGGATTACCTGTCCATTCATTGTGGAAAATTATCATAGATCATCAGCCCTGAATGTAGATATTATTATAATCTATCTATTTATACCATCAGCTATTACCCTTAATTTCGCCATATTTCCAGTAAACTTATTGTGTTGTCATTACTCAATTGTTTGGATTGAAAAAATATATAATAAAATTATTCATATGATTAGGTCATCTTAAACCGTATAGAGACAACCAATACGGTATGTCCATTCAAATTAAGTTCTAGTACAATAAAAATCAGTCAGAAAAACCATTGATTTTATTGAAGTTTTTATTTTGAAAAAATGATAAGAAATAATAACATGAATCCTTTTGCTGCAAGCTATACCTTATGGTGTACGGGTTAATACATTAAGTCTATTGTAAAGGCGGATACTATTTAATATTTTGGCTAGGATCATATAAAGTATTGAGATTTAATCTTACATAACTTATTAAATAAAATAATATTATGGATTTTTATAATAAAAAAAATGATATAGTATGAAAGATTAATTTTTGATTATTAATAAAGATGTGATTTTTTAATGAAGAAAATTACTTCCTTCTTATTTTTTATACCCATTATATGGTTAATGTTTTCTTTTTCATGTTTAGCTAAACCAAAAGTTATCCATGTTCTTGTTGCACTATGTGATAACAAATACCAAAAGATTGTTCCTGTTCCAAAAGCTATAGGTAATGGACAAGATCCAAAAAGTAATCTTTATTGGGGAGCCGCTTATGGTTTTAAAACCTATTTTGCAAAACAAAAAGAGTGGCAAGTTATAAAAATTAATCGGCCAAGCAATGATAAAATATTAGAAGAAATAATTTATAAACATCAAAATCAAGATGTTTATATCATAGCGCAAGCATATAATGGTAAATATATAGATGATACTGTCAATGATTTTCTAGATTATGCTGCTGGTAAAAAAGAGCAATCCTATTTGTTTGGTGATAAAAAAGTTATTGTTGGAGGCAAGGCTGACTTAGTTGTTTATATTGGTCATGATTCGTTAATGGAATGGTCATGGCGTAAATATTTACCTGATAGCTGGCGATGGGAAACACTCTCAAAAGAGCAACAGGCAAAACAAAAATCGCGTTATGCAGCAGTATTTGCATGCAAAAGTCAGCAATATTTTTCACCACCGCTATCTCGTTTAGGTATTACGCCACTGATTTTAACTATGCACCGAATGGCACCTGAAGCATATAGCGTTTATGCAATGATTGATAGCTGGCTAAAAGTTGAACCAAAAGAAGTTACCCGCCAAAAGGTAGCAAGCGCTTATAGCCAATATCAAAAACTAAATAAGCCAGCATTACAGATTTTTACAACTGAATATAAGCAATAATCCTAATTATTTTTTTAATCACACGATAAGCACTATAGATGTTTAATTTATAGCAAAATAATTAAATAGCGAAGGTATATATACAATTATGAAAGCACCTAAAATTGTCATTTTAACTGGCGCTGGTATTTCAGCTGAATCTGGATTATCAACGTTCCGTGCACAAAATGGATTGTGGGAAGGGTATAATGTAGATGATGTTGCAACCTATGAGGGATATATTCGAGATCCGATTGCTGTTCATCAATTTTATAATATGTTGCGTAATAAATTACAAGATCCTAATGTAAAACCCAATGCTGCGCATTTTGCATTGGCAGAACTAGAACAAAAGTTAGGTTTTGATAACGTATTAATTGTGACACAAAATGTAGATAATTTGCATGAACAAGCTGGATCAAAAAATATTATTCACATGCATGGTGAGTTATTAAAAGTTCGTAATGAAAAAACAGGGCAGATTATTGATTGTAATAAAGATATCGATTATGCACAAAATACATTAATCCGCCCACATATTGTTTGGTTTGGAGAGATTCCATTACAAATGGATGCTATCCATGACGCACTGTTACAAACAGATTATTTTATTTCAATAGGTACATCAGGGAATGTTTATCCAGCAGCGGGGTTTGTTCAGATTGCAAATCAATCTGGTGCTAAAACCATTGAACTGAATTTAGAGCCTAGCTTTAAACAAAATTTATTCCAAACAAAAATTTATGGACCTGCAAGTAAAATTGTTCCTGAATTTATTAAGACATTTATCTAACAATAAACGCTATTTTAGCTTTTTTAGATAATTTTTATTACCCAAATTATTCATTTGGTTATAAATCCATTTAGCTCTTTTTTGTACCCGTTCACTTGCTATTGTTGGACTCCAACGCCTTGGGTTAGGTAATATTGCTGCAAGTAAACTTGCTTGCTTTGCAGTTAACTGATTAGCACTAACATTAAAATAGTGCTGAGCGGCGGCTTCAATACCAAAAATACCCTCTCCCCATTCAGCACAATTTAAATAGATTTCCAGTATACGTTTTTTGGGCCAAAATAGTTCTATCCACAATGTAAACCAAGACTCAACACCTTTGCGAATCCAGCTACGAGATGGCCATAAAAAGATATTTTTAGCAACTTGCTGAGTGATTGTGCTAGCTCCTTTGATTTTTTTGCTATTTTGATTATGATCTAAGGCGATGCGAATAGCATTAAAATCAAATCCCCAATGCACAGCAAAATTTTGATCTTCTGAGGCTATTACGGCAATTTTAATATTGTCCGAAATTTCATTCCAATCTTTCCAAACTCGTTGTTGAGGTATATTCCAATGCATGACTTTACGTTCTATCATTAACATAGACCCATATGGAGGATTCCACCAACGCATAACTAAAGTTGAAAAAACAGATAGCAGCATTAGTCCGATTATTACCTTTTTGGCAATGGCTAGAATTTTTTTTAATAAACGAATCATGCTAATTTTATATAATATAAAGTAAAAAGGTAGATAAGATACGATATATTATTGTTTAAATAAATATCTTTTTATAAAATCAACAATTTGAATTGGTTGATTGATATCAAAAATAGGCACAGAAACATCTAATGGTTCATCACTGGCTATCGCTATTGTAAACTCATCTATATAGAGGGGCTTTTTATTTGCTTGACGATGACAAATGATTTTAGGAATATTTTCGTCTTTAAATCCTTCAATCAATATAATATCAACATCATTAAATTGATTAATGAGCGTGATTAAATCTGCTGGTTTATTCGGTGTTTCTTGAATCATTGCATAACGATTATTACATGCAATAATTGTTTGCAAAGATCCAGCTTTTCGCAATTCATAACTATCTTTACCAGGAATATCAAACTCAATGTTATGGTGCGCATGTTTTAATGAACCAATAGTAAAACCTTGTTCAACGAATAATTCAATGATCTTTTTTAGTAAAGTTGTTTTGCCGTTACCACTATAACCACAAATCCCAATAATTTTCCGGTTGTTCATCGATTCTTTACTCTAATGTGCTATATTGAAGATTAGGTAATATTACACTATTTTATACAATGCCTGTTGGAGAAGGAGCGTTATATGTACGATTTTTTGAATGATTATAATCAAACGGTTCACCCTCATTTACTAAAAAATTTTATTGATATTGCTGATAAAAAATTGAGTGGTTATGGTTTAGATGATATCTGTGATCATGCAATAGAAAGCATAAAAAAACAATTGAAATCACCAAAGGCTGATATTCATTTTATGCCTGGAGGAACTATTACTAATTTAACAGTAATTTCACATATATTAAGACCTTATCAAGCGGTTATTGCAACTGACACAGGGCATATTAATGTGCATGAAACTGGCGCTATTGAGGCGACAGGGCATAAAGTGTTAACAGTGCAAACGGAAGATGGGAAACTGACACCAGAATTGATTAAGCCTGTTTTAACTCATCATTGCGATGAGCATATGGTACAACCTAAACTTGTCTATATCTCAAATACGACAGAACTCGGTACGGTATATACCAAGCAAGAACTCAAAAAACTATATCAATTTTGCCAAAAAAATCACCTTTATCTTTATTTAGATGGTGCAAGATTAGCGATGGCATTAACGGCAAAAGATAATGATATTACTTTTCCTGATTTAGCAAAATATACTGATGTATTTTATATTGGTGGAACTAAAGTGGGGGCTTTTGCTGGTGAAGCGGTGATATTTAATAATCTTTCCATTAATCAAGATTTTCGTTTTAGCATGAAGCAAAAAGGAGCAATCTTAGCCAAAAGCTGGATTATTGCCATACAAATTAAAGCATTAATGCAAAATAATCTTTATTTTGAGTTAGGGAAGCACAGTAATGAGATGGCTGATAAATTAAAAACACTATTTGAGAAAGCAGGGTTAACATTTATCGCCAAACCACAAAGTAATCAGCTATTTGTTAATTGTCCAATCCAACTGGCTGAAAAAATTCTTGCTCATTACGCCGTAGATAATCTTGGACAAACTGATGCTAAACACATTGGTTTGCGTTTTTGCACCTCATGGTCCACACAAGATGAAGAAATAGAATTATTTGCTGAGCAATTTCAGAAATGGTTAGCATAACAAATAAATAGCGATTAGGCGTTGATATGAACTACTTTAAATAAAATAACCTGCTCCCATTATTAAGGCTATATTATCTATTGATAAATAGCCTTAATACCGATGATATACTTATCTTATTTCTATCTCAGTAGTTTTTTATTTGATTTGCTTGTTTAAGTTCTTCAGGCGTATTGATATTAATAAAACAAAAAGTCTGATCATTAAAATCAACGGATTTTGCATCAATTTGTTCTAAAAATGACATTAATTTACGATTACCTTGTTCCAAATACAATTTAAGTTTTTGGATAACTGCTTTATGAATAAGCAAAATAGTTGGGTGATTATACTGACCATCACACGGGTAGATTGCTTTGCTGTTTGAAGTATGTATTGCTAAACGCGCGATTAAATCATTTGGTAAGAAAGGGGTATCACAACTAACAAATAAATTCCAATCTGTTTCACTACGTAATAACCCACTGTAAATGCCAGATAATGGCCCTAAATAGCCAGTTAGATCATCGCTAAATACTGGGTATTGAGCTTTTCGATATTGATTAGTATTACGATTGCAGTTAATCATAATTGAGTCAACTTGAGGTTTGATATGGTTAATGACATGTTGGTAAAGCGGTTTTCCGTTTAACAACAGTAATCCTTTATCATCACCATTCATTCGTAAACTTTGCCCTCCTGCTAGAATAATTGCAGTAATTGGTACACTTTTCATAAATTATTTCTCTTTTGCATTGCCAAAAAACAAAATAACATTACTATATAACAAAGTTGTTTTAAGTTTTAGCATACATATTTTAAACATAGCAGCTCAATTATTCATGAAATTGAGTATATACCAGCCTGTTTTTAATATGTAAATTAAATTTTATATCATCATCTTCAATTGCTTTGAGGATTAAAAAAGGTATTAATTATGAAATGTCATCGTATTGATGAAGTAATGGAATTATTACAACCCGCTTGGGAAAGTGATTCAGATCTTAACCTATTACAATTTTTAGCTAAATTGGGTCAAGAAGCGGGGTTTGAAGGTGAATTAAAGGACTTGAGTGACGAAGTTTTAATTTATCATTTAAAAATGCGAGGCTCAGATAAGAGCGAAGCTATTCCAGGCCTAAAAAAAGATTATGAAGAAGATTTTAAATCTGCGTTGTTAAAAGCACGTGGAATTATAAAAGAATAAGGAGGATTATGAATATGAAAAAAACGCTGATAGCAATTAGTATTGCACTTTTTTCTGTAAACTGTTTTGCAGATGAAGGTAAAACAACAACTAAATCCGAAGTATCAACAACCACAACTGCGCCAGAGCCGATCGAATTAGGCAAACAATATGCTGCATTGCCAACAAACCCTTCACCTGACAAAGAAGTTATAGAGTTTTTTTCGTTTAATTGTCCAAGCTGTTTTAGATTTGAAATTCAAAATCAAGGTTCGCACACCATTGGTAAAGCTTTACCTGAGGGAGTCAAATTTAAACGTTATCATTTAGAGGATTTTGGACCACTAGCTAAAGAGCTTGCGCAAGCGTGGGCTGTAGCGAATGTCCTTGGTATTGAAGATAAAGCTTCAGTTGCACTTTATAATGCAGTTCAAAAAGATAAAACAATAAAAACAGCTGATGATATTAAAGTGGTTTTTGAAAAATTAGGTATCAGTGGTGAAGTGTATGATAAAACCAAAGATGGCTTTTTAGTTAAAGCCTTTATGGCGCAACAAGCAAGTGCAATTAAAGAGATGAAACCAGAGTCTATTCCTACTGTTATTGTTAATCGTAAGTTTTTTATCATAGCAAATCAACTTAATATAACTAGTGATGAAGCATTTATTAATGACTATGCAAGAGTGACTGCATTTGTTGCTGGGTTAGATCCTAATGCAAAAGTAGAGCAAAAAACAAATTCCGATAAAAAATAATGTGATGATATATCATTGTTATCATTTTTTACTAAAAGTATAACTTATTATTTTTAATAGATAAGTTAAGCGTTTAGTACTAATATTACCATCCCTTTGCATAGCTATTTTATGCAAAGGGATTTTTTATTATAAGAATATGATTATTCTCTTTCTAAAGCATGAATAGGATCAAGCTTAGCAGCTCGTCTTGCTGGAAAGTAGCCAAAGATAATGCCAATTATACTGGAGCAACTAAATGCGGCAATAATGGCAAGAATGGAAAAACTCATAGCAAATGACGTAACAACAGCATTAAAAACAAACCCAATAGCAAATGAAAGTAAAATACCTATTGTTCCACCAATTAGGCAAACTAATACTGCTTCGATCAAAAATTGTTGTAGTATATCACTTGAACGAGCACCAACCGCCATACGTACACCAATTTCGCGAGTTCTTTCGGTGACCGAGACTAACATGATATTCATCACCCCAATACCGCCAACAATAAGTGAAATTAGCGCAATAGCTGAAACCAATAGAGTCATTACCCGAGTTGAGGAATTAATTGTTTCTCGTATATTGTCTGAGTTAAAAATATAAAAGTCTTTTGTGCCATGCCTTTTTAACATAATTTGATTAATAGCTTGCTCAGCAACCGATAGATCAACATTATCGTTAACGCGTACCGTAATACTTTTTAATGACGTTTGCCCAACCATACGATTAATAACTGTGGTATAAGGTAACCAAATATTTAAACTCTCATTGCTACCAAACCCTTGTTGTTGTTTGGTAGCAATACCAATTATTCTTACTGGTAATTGTCCCACCATTAAAATTTTTCCAATAGGATTTTGATTGGCAAATAATCGTTTAACCGTATTTTCATCGATTACCGCATCTTGTGTGGAAGCAATAATACTTGTTTCATCGAAAGATTTCCCCTGTGTAATATTATAGCCACGAACGGCAAAAAATTGCTCACCAACACCATTTACAGTTCCTATTACAGCAAGGTTGTTAATTCGAAAATAGACACTGGTTGCAAGGTTTGGGGTCGTACTATGAACAAAGCTTTGTTGAGCTAAAAAATCCGCATCAGATGAGCGCAATGTAGTGATTTTATCCGCATTGCGATCACCAAATCCCGATCCGGCATAAATTTCTAAAGTACTCGTTCCTAATGAATTAATATTAGATAAAATTTTTTGTTTGGTACCTTGACCTAACGCAACAACTGACACCACAGAGGCAATACCAATTATAATACCTAACATAGTTAAAATAGTTCGTAACCGTTGTGAGACCATCGATAAAATAGCCATTTTAAACGCATCACGAAAACGATAATATTTTGCCCAGAAATTATCTTGCGTTTTAGTCGCTTCGATCTGCTTAACTTGGCGATTAGCATTGCAATTTTGTTCAGATTGGTAATTTTGGTTAATTGAATCAGAAACAATATTCCCGTCACTAATTTCAACAACTCGCTGGGCACTTTTAGCAATATTTGTATCGTGAGTAACAATAATAACCGTGTGACCTTGTTGGTGTAATTCTTGTAATATTGCCATCACTTCTAAACCACTTTTACGATCGAGGGCTCCTGTTGGTTCATCAGCTAAAATAATTTGTCCACCATTAATTAAAGCTCGACCAATACTGACTCGTTGTTGCTGTCCTCCCGATAACTGGCTAGGTTTATTATCTATTTTGTCGGCAAGCCCTAAACGGGTTAAAATTTCATTCGCTCTTTTTTGTCGTTGCTCGCTGGTAATACCCGCATAAATAGCAGGAATTTCTACATTTCCACGTGCGGTTAGTGCATTTAATAAATGATAACGTTGAAAGATAAAGCCAAAATGCTCACGACGTAATTCAGCTAGCTCATCAAGGGATAACTTCCTTGTTGCGCGTCCACTAATAGAGTAAGTCCCTGAGGTTGGTTTATCTAGGCAGCCTAAAATATTCATCAAAGTGGACTTTCCAGATCCTGAAGCCCCAATAATAGCTACCATTTCACCAGCATTAATTGTCAGATTGATGCCTTTAAGAACTTGTATGGTTGAATCTCCTGCAGGAAACTCACGAACAATATTCTCAAGCTTGATAAGCGGTATATTATTCCCCATGTTAGAATCGAATCCTTGGTGATCTTGCATTATTGCCTATTGAAGCGCCATTAGCACTACTGACCACAACAATATCACCTTCTTTAATACCTGATTTTATTTCAACATTGATATTGTTATCGGCACCCAAAATAACCTCACGCTCTTCAATTTCTTTATATTTATTTAACAGATAAATAACCGCTTTATTTTTGTCTAATTTTTTTTGGATTGCTTGAGAAGGAATAGTTAGCACATCTTTTGCTTCGGACAAAACGATATAAACTTGCGCTGTCATTGAAATTCTTAAAATATGATCGGGATTATCCACATCAAATAACCCATTGTAATAAATTGCACTTTTTGTGGATGATGAGCTTGACGAGGTTGCCTCTGTATTAATCGAGTCTGGCGCAGGCTCGATTGCGCGCAGAGTTAAACCATCAAAACGCCTATTAGGTTGACCTAAAATAGTAAAATAAACTGGCATTCCTTTTTTAACATTAACCACATCAGCTTCAGAAATTTGTGCCTCAATGGTCATTTTATCAAGCTGAGCTACTTTAACTATGGTTGGTGCACTTTGCACGGAGTTAACTGTTTGCCCTTCATCGACTGGAATTGCGACAATTACACCATCAATAGGTGAGCGAATTTTAGTATATCCTAAGTTCACTTTCGCTGTATCTACAGCAACTTGTGCTTTAACAATATCGGCATCAAGTGCTGCAATATCGGCTTTAATTACATCAAGCTCGGCTTTTGCTGCATCCAAATCAGATTGAGCACCAACGCCTTTATTAACTAACTTGCGATGGCGATCATAAGTTAATTGATAGTTAATTAATTTCGCTTTTTTAGCTTCACGCTGTGCTTCTAAACTATTGAGTGATGCTTCTGATTGTTTTAAATCATTACTTTGTTTAAGATCGTCAATCTCGGCAATCATATCGCCTTGTTTAACTTCATCACCCAATTCAACATAAAGCTTTTTAATTTGACCTGAAACTTGAGCACCAACACTGACTTGTTTAAATGCACTAATTGTCCCATCTGCTAGGACTGTTTTTTCAATATTGCCTTTTGTTGCTGGTGACGTAATATAATTAACTGTCGTTTGCGAAGAGAAAAAAATTATTTTTGTAATATAAATAATTGCAAAAGTAATGACGGCTATGAATAAATACTTTTTTTTAAAAAACTTTAACAATCTTTTTCATCCTTATGTTTTGTTATTATTTTTTAACCATTGTATCGCAATAAATAAAAATGAAATTGATAACTATTATTAATAAATTGTAATAATTATGAAAATTATCTAATATAAATTATCTATTTTATACTACAACGCATATTTTTCTGAAACTTTTTTACAATAATTGAACGACCCAATCAGCCATAATGTGATCTTTATTCTGATTTATTCGCGATTGCGCTATAATGGCGCAAATTTCTAGAGTTGATGAAGATAACAAAGCAATGGCACTAAAAATAACATCAAAATGTATCAATTGTGATATGTGTGAGCCTGAGTGCCCAAACGAGGCTATCTCAATGGGCTTTGACACATATGAAATCGATCCGAATAAATGTACGGAATGTGTGGGTTATTATGATCATTCTACATGCCAGTGTGTTTGCCCTATTCAAAATGCAATTATTGCCGATCCTCAACACGTTGAAACACAAGAGCAATTACTCGTAAAATTTGAGCGACTTAAAGCTATTACTAAATAATCAGCTAGATTTAACATCGATGCGTAATTCTTTAGGAATTTCAAACGTGATATTTTCTAAAATGCCATCCGTTTCAATGAGTGATGTACAACCAAGAATTTTTAAGTGATCAATGACTTGCTGCACTAAGATATCGGGGGCAGAAGCACCAGCGGTTACCCCTATCGTATGCGCATTTACTAACCACTCTTTTTGGATGTCTGAAGCAAAATCAATTAAATAAGCCTGTTTACTGTTGCGTCTAGCAAGCTCTGCTAGACGATTTGAATTAGATGAATTTTTAGAACCGACGACCAAAACAATATCTGCGCATGAGGATAGTTGTTTTACCGCTTGTTGGCGATTGGTTGTGGCATAGCAAATATCATTTTTACGTGGACTACGAATATCAGGAAAACGTTTTTTTAAAGCGACAATGATCTCGGCAGTATCATCAACCGATAAAGTTGTTTGAGTGGTAAAGCAAAGGTTATTTTCGTTTTTTACTTGTAGTTTTTGTACATCATCGATCGATTCGACTAAATAAATACCACCTTCAGGGTTATTATACTGCCCCATTGTCCCATCAACCTCAATGTGACCAGCATGACCGATTAAAATAACTTCTTCGCCACGATAACTAGATCGAGCAACTTCCATATGTACCTTAGTCACAAGTGGGCAAGTCGCATCAAAAACACGCAATTTACGTTGTTTTGCTTCTTCTCGAACGGCTTTAGATACACCATGCGCTGAAAATATAAGAATCGTGTTATCGGGGACTTCATTAATATCTTCAATAAAAATAGCACCTAATTCTTTTAGGCGATTGACAACGTAACGATTATGTACAACCTCGTGGCGGACATAAACGGGTGCGCCAAATAATTCTAGTGCACGTTCAACAATGGTGATAGCACGATCAACACCGGCACAAAATCCACGCGGGTTAGCTAAAATAATTTGCATGTTATGCCGTCTTCTTCGGTTTTTTGTAACTACAGAAAATAAATAAGCCAATACCAGCACAAATTGCACAGTCAGCAATATTAAAGGTTGGATAATGCCAATTACCAAAGTTGACATCTAAAAAGTCAACCACAAAACCATGGTAAATACGATCAAATAAATTACCAAATGCTCCTCCCAGAATCAGTGATAATGAAAGGTTCTCTAATTTTTGTTTACGACTATTGCGATATAACATGTGCATAATCACGACACTGATTATCAAAGCAAAAACAGCAAGCATTGTACGTTGACCTTCAAAAATGCTAAAGGCAGCCCCAATGTTGCGGACATAAGTGATCGAGAAGAAGGGTAGAAGGTTTACTGATTCAAATAACGAGAAGTTATTTATAATCCAAAATTTACTTGTTATATCAATGATAAAAACAATGATTGCAAATAATAACCAGTAAAGTCCGTTATCTTTTTTCATATAATTTATGCTCATTATTATATTTCCGCCGACAATCGTCGGCGGGAAAGGTACTAAGTTGCTATAGGGATCGCTATAGCTGATTTTGTGCGTTAAATGGCTTTATTATTGCTTATGCAAAATACCTTATCTCGCCATTGCCATGGATGTTTTCCTCACAACGCTTACATAAATGTGTTGTTGGTTCATTATCTGTTGTGTAGTGCCAACAACGAGGACATTTATCGCCTTGTGCTTTGGCCAACTCAATTTTCAGTCCTTGAATATCACTTTGTACCGCGTTTTCTGGTGCTGTTTGTAATGGTTTAACACTAGCTTGTGATGTAAGTAAAACAAAACGTAACTCGTTTTCTAAGTTAGCTAATGTTGTAGCAATCTCTTCATCAGCATAAAGAGTAACATCCGCTTCAAGAGCACCACCGATTACTTTATCATTACGACCTTGTTCAAGTACTTTATTCACTTCGCTACGAATTGTTAAAATTTTCGACCAGTATTCACTATTCAAGATTTCATTATCCGATAATGCAAATAATGCGCTATACCATTCATCTTCAAAAACGAATTCTTGTTTTTCTGCTGCTGGTAAGTATTGCCAGATTTCATCTGCAGTAAATGATAAGATCGGAGCAATCCAGCGAACCATCGCTTGAGCAATATGATATAAAGCGGTTTGACAACTGTGGCGTGCAATACTATCACTTTTGGCTGTGTACTGACGATCTTTAATGATATCTAAATAAAATGATCCCATTTCGATTGAACAAAATTGCATAATGCGTTGTACAACTTTATGGAAATCATAATTTTCATATGCCTGAATAATGTGTTCTTGTGCTTCTTTCGCCATGCTCACCGCCCAGCGATCAAGTACAACCATATCATCTGGCTTAACCATATCGGTCACTGGATCAAATCCATTTAAATTCGCTAGCAAAAAGCGAGCAGTATTACGAATACGACGATAGCTATCCGCCGCTCGCTTGATAATTTCATCTGAATAACTCATTTCACCCGAATAATCGGTAGATGCAATCCATAAACGTAAAATATCGGCACCAAGCTTATTCATCACTTCTTGGGGGGTAACGATATTACCGAGAGATTTAGACATCTTACGACCTTGTCCATCAACCACAAAACCATGAGTAAGTACTTGCTTATAAGGTGCTTTGTTATCAATTGCAGTAGATAACATTAACGAAGACATAAACCAACCACGATGTTGATCTGAACCTTCTAAATATATATCGGTATCATGACCTTCGAATTCTGGACGAGCGCGAACCACCGATGAAAAAGTAGATCCCGAATCAAACCAAACATCTAACGTATCAGGAACTTTACGATAATCATCAGCATCTGGACCGAGAAGATCTTTAATGTCCGCATCCCACCAAGCTTGAATGCCATCTTTTTCAACTAGCTTAGCTATTTTTTCAATTAAAGCTAATGTGTCTGGGTGAAGTTCCTCAGTCTCTTTGTGTACAAACAATGTCATAGGTACACCCCACGTACGCTGACGAGAAATACACCAGTCTGGGCGATTAGCAACCATAGTTTCAATGCGCGCTTGCCCCCAATCCGGGATCCAACGCACTTGTTTAATTTCTTTTAATGATTGCAAGCGCAAATCTTGTTTTTCCATGCTAATAAACCATTGCGGTGTCGCACGAAAAATAACGGGTGTTTTATGGCGCCAACAACATGGATAGCTATGTTCAATATTTTCAAAGTGTAATAATGCATTATGTTCTTTTAAGATCTCAACAACGGCTTTATTCGCTTTAAATACAAATAACCCGTCTAAGCCTGCACCTGTTCCTGGCAAGTAACAACCATTACCACCAACTGGATTTGCCACTTCAAGACCATATTTTTGACCGACCATAAAGTCTTCTGTACCATGTCCGGGTGCGGTGTGTACTGCACCAGTACCAGCATCAATAGTAACGTGATCACCAAGTACAACTGGCTCATCAAAATCAAGAAATGGATGTTTAAAACGCAATAACTCAAGGGCATCACCATGACAGTTACCTAACACTTTCCATTCTCTGATATTGGCGCGTTGCATCACAGACTCAACTAAATCAGTTGCTAAAATTAAGCACTCTTTATCATTGATTTGAACAAGTTGATATTCAAAATCAGCATTTAAAGCTATCCCTCGGCTAGCTGGTAATGTCCAAGGGGTGGTTGTCCAAATAACAGCATAAATGGTTAAATTAGTATTGATACCAAATTTATTTGCTACGGCTTGATTATCAACAGCTTTAAATCTCACATCAATGGCAGGCGATGATTTATCATAATATTCCACCTCAGCTTCAGCCAAAGATGACATACAATCCGTACACCAATAGACGGGTTTGGCACCTTTTACTAAATGGCCATTTTTTATAACGTTACCTAAAGTGCGGATAATATTTGCTTCCGTATTATAGTCCATTGTACGGTAAGGATTTTGCCAATCACCCAATACACCCATACGGATAAAATCCGCCTTTTGTAGTTCAACTTGTGAAGCCGCATAATCACGGCAAATTTGGCGAAATTCAGCAGACGAAACTTTAACCCCAGGTTTACCAACTTGCTCCTCAACTTTTTGCTCAATCGGTAAACCATGACAGTCCCACCCAGGGATATAAGGTGAATTATAGCCACTCAATCCTTTTGATTTGATAATAATGTCTTTAAGGATTTTATTAACGGCATGACCAATATGTAATTTCCCATTGGCATAAGGAGGACCATCATGCAAAATAAAGCTTTTTTTGCCTTTTTTCGCAGAGCGAATTTTGCGATAAAGTTCTTTATCGTACCAATTTTGTAACATTGCTGGTTCGCGCTTAGCAAGATCGCCTCGCATAGGAAACCCTGTTTCAGGTAGATTCAATGTATTTTTATAGTCTGTCATGCTGATTTATTCCAGTTAAATTTGTTGATACTACTTTTAATTGGTTAATTGTGCACTGATATTTTTCGCAGTGCAAACATCTTGTGTAATTTGTTGTTTTAATTCTGCTAATGAATCAAATTTTTTCTCATCGCGTAATTTTTCGATGAATGTTATGTCTAAATATTGTCCATAAATATCATCCGAAAAGTCAAATATATTCACTTCTAAAATCGCCTTTTTTCCATTAATGGTTGGTCTTAAACCAATATTGGCAACGCCATCATAAAGTTGATTATTACAAATATTTCTAACTTTAACAAAATAGACGCCTTGTAGTGCAGGCTTTTTTCGGTGTAAGTGAATATTTGCGGTTGGAAAACCTAATTGTCTTGCCAAAGCATTACCATGTATTACGCGACCTTGAATGGTATAATCTCGACCTAAAAGACAATGAGCCAATTTAAAGTCGTTATTTAAAAGTGCTTGGCGCACAGCAGTGCTACTAATACGAAAATTATTCCAAACGAATGTTGGCATACTTTCGACGATAAAATCGTTGGTATGTGCATATTGCTGTAAAAGGTTTATATCTCCTTTACGGTCAAATCCAAATCGAAAATCATCACCAATGGCGATATATTTAGCTTGTAGCTCATTAATCAACCAATCTTGAATAAAATGATTCGCTGACATGTGAGCAAATTTTTTTGTAAATGGAATTGCGAGAATATAGTCAACACCAAATTTTTCAATAAAAATGACTTTTTCCTGAAATGAAGTTAACCGTGAGGGCGCATTATTTTGTGTAAAAAACTCTAACGGTTGTGGCTCAAACAACATAACAACTGTAGGCAAGTTTCGTTTTTTACCTTGTTTAATAATATGGTTAATTAACTGTTGGTGCCCTAAATGAACGCCATCAAAATTTCCCAAGGTTAAAACACATTGAGAGAATTGATTTTTTAAATTAGTTATACCACGGATAATCTTCATGAAAACAATGTTATTTATATTAAGTAACCAAGAATTATACCAATCTTTATTGAAGATGCACGAAATATAAAGCTAGGTATTGCGGTTTTCTATCGAGCTTTTTGTACTAGTTTTGGCAACAGCTTGATTGTTGACCAGTGTCTAAAACTTAATTAGCCAAATATAACCATTAGTAAGATCAGTAATGATTAAGTGCCCGTAAAAACTCTTGTCTTGTGCTTGGATTAGTTTTAAATCCACCACCAAGCGCAGTAGTTGTTGTGATGCTACTAGAGTCTTTAATTCCTCTTGCTTTTACACAGTAGTGGGTGGCGTCAATTGAAACAGCAACATTGACCGTACCAAGCAAAGTTTGTAGAGCCACTAAAATTTGCTGGGTTAACCGTTCTTGTACTTGGGGACGCTGTGAAAAAAACTCAACAATGCGATTGATTTTAGACAGGCCAATTACTTTATCTTTTGGAATATAAGAAACCGTTGCTTTACCGTCTATTGTTACAAAATGGTGCTCACATACACTAGTTAATGTAATGTCACGAACGGTAATCATCTCATCCACTTGCATTTTATTGTCGATTAACGTAATTTTCGGAAAATTTTCATAATAAAGGCCAGAAAAAATCTCATCAACATACATTTTTGACACACGATGAGGGGTCTGAGCAAGGCTGTCATCTATCAAATCAAGTTCCATTAATTTCATAATTTCACGAAAATGAGCCTCGATTTTTGCTTTACGCTCATTATTATTCATAGCTAGATGGCATGATGGAGTTTCAAGATTTTTGGCTGCTAGTGCATCTTTGACTTTTTGCGCGGCAAGACTTAATACTGTCATTTATCAAATACTCAGGTGAAATTGAATACAATATTATATAACACTTGTTGTGCAATACATAGTTTTTTGCTGAAACGTCTAACTAACCTGAAATATCTTTACATTATATTATCTATGATGATAAGAATATTATGACTAATTAGGTTATACTGTCAGTTATTATATAGCATAACGTTTAGGTAACTATAATGCCAAATAACACACCAATTATTTTAATTGATGGATCTTCTTATCTTTACCGTGCTTTTTTTGCATGCCCTCCGTTAACTAATGCCAAAGGTGAACCAACAGGCGCTATTTTTGGCGTCATTAATATGATTCGTAGCTTGTTAAATCAATACGATCCGACACATATTGCTGTTGTATTTGATGCTAAAGGCGGATCGTTTCGTAACGAAATTTATAGTGAATATAAAGCTACTCGTGAAGCGATGCCTGAAAATCTTCGCCCACAAATTGAGCCTATTCATACCATTTTAAAAGCGATGGGACTACCACTGCTTTGTGTTGAAGGTGTTGAAGCAGATGATGTAATTGGTACATTGGCTAGGCAAGCAGAAAAGGCAAATCTTGAAGTCTTGATTAGTACTGGCGATAAAGATATGGCGCAGTTAGTAAGCGATAAAATTACACTTATTAATACCATGAATAATACCATTCTTGATTCAAAAGGTGTCATGGAAAAATTTGGTGTTCCACCAGAAAAGATGATTGATTATTTAGCGTTAAGAGGTGATTCTTCCGATAATATTCCTGGTGTGCCTGGAGTAGGTGAAAAAACAGCACAAAGTTTATTATCCCAATTTGATGGCGTAAAAGATATTTATAATCGATTAGATGATGTTGAAAAATTGGCTATTCGAGGAGCTAAATCCTTAAAACAAAAATTGATTGATAATCAGAATGATGCTGAACTTTCTTATCTATTAGCAACAATCAAAACGGATGTTAAATTAGATTTTACCAATGAACAATTATTGATCGGAAATATTGACGTTAATGCGTTAATTGAGTTATTTAGTTATTATGGTTTTCATCGTTGGCAAAAAGAATTAATTGCAGGTACCTTCCTAAAGCAACAAAAAAATATGGTTGTCGAGATTGAAGATGATTTATTTTCTCAAGAACAACCTACAGCAACTTTGCAAAAAAATGAAACCGATTACCAGTGTATATTAACCAATGAACAACTCGATGAATGGATAACCAAATTAAGCAACAGCAAGCAATTTGCTTTTGATACCGAAACGGATAATGTTGATCATGTGCACGCTAAATTAGTTGGTATCTCATTGAGTGTTGAACCTTACCAAGCGGCTTATATTCCACTTGCTCACCAATATTTAGGTGTTCCAAAACAGCTTCCTCTCAATGATGTTCTGGCTAAATTGAAACCAATACTTGAAAATCCAGAAATAAAAAAAATCGCTCAAAATGCAAAATTTGATTACAGCGTATTGGCCAACTATGGCATAACCGTTCAAGGTATCGCATTTGACACTATGCTTGAATCTTATGTACTAAACAGTACTGAACGTTATGATATGGATAGTTTGGCCAATCGCTATTTGAACCACAAGACGATTACTTATGATGAATTAACTAAATTTGATAAAATTCAAGTTACTATTGATGCTATTGAGGTAGAAAAAACCACACAATATGCTGCGGAAGATGCCGATATTACATTGCAATTGCATCATAAGTTATGGCCAACTCTTGAAAAAAACCAAAAATTAAAAAAACTATTCACTGATATTGAAATGCCACTTGCTATTGTAATAGCTGAAATGGAAAGAACAGGCGTTCTGGTGGATGCTAAATTATTAAATAAGCATTCAGCTGAGTTGAATAACAAATTGAACGAAATTCAAGAAACGTTACAATTGTTAGCAGGTGAAAAATTTAACCCAGCATCACCTAAGCAAATTCAAGTCCTTTTATTTGATAAGCATCAATTACCAGTACTCAAAAAAACGCCCAAAGGCGATCCTTCAACTAGTGAAGAGGTTTTGAGAGAGCTAGCTAATCAATATGAGCTACCACGCATGATTTTACTTTATCGTAGCTTAGCTAAGTTGAAAAATACGTATACTGATAAATTACCATTAATGCTTAGCCCAGTTGATCATCGGATACACACTAATTATAACCAAATTGGTACGATAACAGGACGATTGTCTTCAAATGAGCCTAATTTACAGAATATTCCTGTTCGCAATGAAGAAGGTCGTCGAATTCGACAGGCATTTATTGCACCAACAGGTTATAAGATTATTTCTGCCGACTACTCACAAATCGAATTGCGTATCATGGCACACTTATCGCAAGATAAAAGTTTACTTGATGCTTTTTCTCACAACAAAGATATTCATCGTGTCACAGCTAGCGAAATTTTGGGAAAATCTGAATCTGAAGTAACTTCTGAAGAGCGAAGACGAGCAAAAG
Organism: Gilliamella sp. Nev5-1; assembly: GCF_001690895.1. Classification (NCBI taxonomy): domain Bacteria; kingdom Pseudomonadati; phylum Pseudomonadota; class Gammaproteobacteria; order Orbales; family Orbaceae; genus Gilliamella; species Gilliamella sp. Nev5-1. Next base: position 55,898 of record NZ_LZHO01000006.1, read on the forward strand.
CCGTTAACTTTGGGCTAATTTATGGTATGAGTGCATATGGCTTATCAAAACAAATTAATATTGCTCGAAAAGAAGCCCAATTTTATATCGATCGCTATTTTGAACGCTATCCAAGTGTTCAAACGTATATGGACGAAATCCGCCAACAAGCGACAGAACAAGGTTATATTGAAACGCTATCTGGTCGACGATTATATCTACCTAAAATTAAATCAGGAAGTGGCATTGAACGCCGAGGAGCTGAACGAGCCGCCATTAATGCGCCAATGCAAGGTACGGCGGCTGATATCATCAAAACAGCGATGATTAAAGTAAGTGAATGGATTAAAAGCCTGCCTATAGGTAATATTAGGATGGTGATGCAAGTCCACGATGAACTCGTATTTGAAGTAAAAGAGGAATTGATTGAACAGTATCAAACTCAAATAAAATCAATTATGGAAAATTGTTATCAGCTATCTATACCATTAAAAGTGGATGTCGGCGTGGGCGATAATTGGGATGAAGCACACTAATGAGGCTAGATCAGTACTAAATAAATTAGCTTTAACTTAAATAAAATGGCTAAATGTTAATTTTATACTGAAACACATGCTTTTCTGAAACTTTTTTACACAGCATGGTTTAACTTTCTAACATTAATGGCACTATTGCCGAAACCTTTCGGCGTGTTAGAATAGGTAACTAAATCAAATTTATATCAAAATGTTATTCTGTCAGAGCAACAGGCAGAATAAGAAAAGGGAGCGTAAGCCACAGTCTGGTTAATGAGGCGCTCGTTTTTGTTATTTTTAGGATTATTTCATGAAAATCAAAACCCGTTTTGCACCCAGCCCAACAGGCTATTTACACGTAGGTGGTGCTCGTACTGCACTTTATTCTTGGCTTTATACTCGCCATGCAAAAGGTACATTTGTATTACGTATTGAAGATACCGATCTTGAGCGTTCAACACCCGAAGCGATTGAAGCGATTATGGAGGGTATGAATTGGTTAAAATTATCATGGGATGAAGGTCCTTATTATCAAACTAAACGTTTTGATCGTTACCATCAGGTCATTGATGAAATGTTAGCCAAAGGTACCGCTTATCGTTGTTATTGTTCTAAAGAACGCCTTGAAAAATTGCGTGAAGAACAAATGGCAAAAGGTGAAAAGGCGCGTTACGATGGCCATTGCCGTTGTGATTCGGTACAAAAAGAACATTCTCATGATGAACCTCATGTTGTTCGTTTTGCTAATCCTATTGATGGTACCGTTATCTTTAATGATTTAATTCGTGGACCGATTGAGATTGCCAATAAAGAGCTTGATGATCTTATTATTCGTCGCACTGACGGTTCACCAACTTATAATTTCTGTGTGGTTGTTGATGATTGGGATATGGAAATTACTCACGTTATTCGTGGAGAAGATCATATTAATAACACACCTCGTCAGATTAATATTCTAAAAGCGTTAGGTGCACCGATTCCTGAATATGGACATGTATCGATGATCTTAGGAGATGATGGACAAAAATTATCTAAGCGTCATGGTGCGGTAAGTGTAATGCAATATCGTGATGATGGCTATTTGCCTGAAGCTCTACTTAACTATTTAGTGCGCCTTGGTTGGTCTCATGGCGATCAAGAGATATTTTCAGTACCCGAAATGATTAGTTATTTTTCATTAGATGCGGTGAGTAAATCAGCCAGTGCATTTAATACTGAAAAACTACTTTGGTTAAATCACCATTATATTAATCATTTAGATGCAGATTATGTTGCTCAGCATTTAGTTTGGCATATGAATCAACAAGGCTATGATTTAGCTAACGGTCCCGATCTCATTACAATCATTAAGCTATTTGGCGAACGTTGTAAAACGCTAAAAGAAATAGCTGAATCTTGTTCTTATTGTTATCAAGACTTTGCTGAGTTTGATGCTGATGCGGCTAAAAAACATTTACGTCCAGTCGCCAAAGAGCCATTAGAAGCAATTAAAGCAAAAATTGAAGCGATTGCTGATTTTGATTGGCAAATTGATAAAATTCACCATGCCATTGAAGCAACGGCAACTGAGCTTGATGTTGGTATGGGAAAAGTCGGCATGCCACTACGCGTTGCCGTAACAGGCATCGGGCAATCACCATCGGTTGATGCGACGGTTTTTGCAGTTGGTAAAAAGCGCACGCTTACTAGAATTGATAAGGCGCTGGCATATATTACACAGCGAGAACAATCTCAAAATTAATAGACATTTATTGCAGGGGATAGATACCCTGCAATTATTTTTGCCAAATCGAGAACTATTATGGTTCGCTTAAAAAAACGCTATTGGATATCACTGAGTATCTTATTTTTGATCGTACTATTTTGCTTGTATGGATGGCGTTATTGGCAGTCATTCAAGCAGAAACATGGGATTATGGTCGACTGGCATGGTGCTAGCATTGGTTTTAAAGGTCTTACTTTTGATGAACTTACTGTAAGTAAGCAATCTCAAATCTCTATAACGGCTAGAAATGTGTTAATTTCGTGGTCACATTTATCAGCAAACAATTTGGATGTTCACTGGCAAATAAATCAATCTGAAACGATTTTAGATTCTGTCGGCAACGTAGTTGATACTGCTACTGAAAATCTTAATCAATCCGATCTTGATCTCTCTTTGATTCCAACGATTATTTATTGGTCACCTAAGACAATTCATATAGATACATTGCGATTTTATGAACAAGATAAAGAACAATTAGATTTAAAAGTCGATATCAGTAAACAGCAACAAGCTATACAACTTAATCTATCAACCAATACTCAAGATATCACACAATTATCGGCAACTTTATTCTTTGATCAAACTGCCTCACAGTTTAATGTACAAAACGGTCTTTTTAAGTCATCTTTAAATCAATTTGGTCTAAAAAATAGTCATGTAATATTGCCATTTACTGGCTGGGTGTCTGGTAATCAATTGGCGTTAATGACTTCAGATAAAGCTTCAATTAACATAGAAAAGACGAATCTTTCTAACGATTTAATCCTTGACTCTGCCGCAGGGAATTTGAACATTCAACTTGAATCAAAAATTCCATTTGATCGTAATCAACTCTTTGTTACAGCAATGCTAACGATGAATAAACTCAATGGTATTTATAAAAGTAGTGAAATCAAATCGGTGACAGGTGATGTCAATATTATTGTTAAAGATAACCGATTTATGATTTCGACGCCGGCGTTAAATGTCCAAGAAGTAAATATGGGTATCGCCTTTAAAAAGGTAAAATTAGTGGGTAGTTATTCCGCTTCATTTAAAGCTCCTAGCAAAGGAGTAGTGACTTGGAAAAAGCTTCAAGCTAATATTTTTTCTGGTTCAATTTTTATTGAACCGAGTAAATTGAATTTAGCTAAATTACCCCAACAATTAAGCTTAAAGCTAAAGCAAATACAGTTAAAAGAGATTCTTGCTAAATACCCAGCTGAAGGACTTGCTGGGGTAGGTACAATTGATGGTTATTTACCCGTTACATTACTAAAAGCGAAAAAGAAAGATGGATCTGTGTTTGAACTTGCGATTAAAAATGGTCAGTTAACCACAATCAACGAAGGCTATTTACAGTTTGAAAATTCTGCTTTGAAAAATTATGCACAAAATAACCCTAATATGAAAATACTCACTGATATTATTAAAAATTTTCATTATACTAAGCTACAAGGTACTGTTAATTATGCCAACGAAATAGCCAAGCTTGGATTAAATATTCAAGGAAGCAATTTAGATGTCGAAAATGGCAAAGCGGTTAATTTAAATATCAATCTTGAAGAAAACATGACTAAATTGCTGATGAGTTTACAGTTGTCTGATCAAATTAGCGAACCAGTTCGTAAACGAATTCAAGCACATTTAAAAAAAGAATCTTCAAAATAAGGGGTTATTTTATGATGCGAAATGTTATGGTTATAATGGTATTAGCAGGTATGTTAATCGGATGTTCGCCGACGGTTAAAGTACAAGCACCTAGCGAGCCAATTAATATCAATTTAAACGTTAAGATAGACCATGAAATTAATATTAAGGTTGATAAAGCATTAGATAATATAATCAATAAATCTGGATTATATTAATTGTATAAGTTTTATTTTCATCTATTCTTTTGATTGTGGTCAATAGAACAATCTATATTCACACTCAAATCAATAAAATATGATGTATTTACTAAGGAGTTTGTTATGACTATCTGTAAAAAGGCAACCATAGCATTATTGTCCATTATGTTATCTTTTTCTGCATTTGCATTAAATTTAGAGCAAGCTATGGATTCATTAAGCCAAGCCAAAGCGCAAGGTCTTGTTGGTGAACAGGCTGATGGTTATTTAGGCGTTGTTAAAAATGAAGGCGACGCCAGTGAAATTGCGCAACTGATTAATCAGGCACGTAAAACCCAATACCAGAAAGTGTCCAATGAAAGCCATGTCCCTTTAAATGAAGTAGAAAAAAAAGCGGGTAGTAAAGCGCAAGAAAAGACACCAGCAGGCCAATATATAAAACGACAAGGTCAGTGGTTAATAAAATAATCATTGCTTTTTGCAACAACCGAGAAAGTATAACGACATTGCACTTTAATTGTGTATTAATAATGTGTATGCTGTTTGCTTAAATGTTTGTTTACCGCTTTTTTATATTTATCTATTTAATAAAAAGATGGTAAAGTTTTTATCTAATTAGTTTTTACTTGTAATAGTATCGCTTATGCGATTTGAAATGGAGAAAATCAATGTGTTCGATTTTAGGTATTCTTGATATTAAATCAGATCCAGAACAACTACGAACAAAAGCACTAGAGTTATCATGTCTACAGCGTCATCGTGGTCCTGATTGGTCTGGTATTTTTGCGTCTGATAAAGCTATTCTTGCTCATGAACGTTTATCAATTGTGGATGTCAATACAGGATCTCAGCCCCTTTATAATAAAGATAAAACCCTAGTTTTAGCGGTAAATGGCGAAATTTACAATCATCAAGAACTCCGAAATCAGTACAAAGATCGTTATGAGTTTCAAACAGGTTCTGACTGTGAAGTGATTCTTGCTTTATATCAAGAAAAAGGTATTGATTGCCTTGATGAATTACAAGGTATGTTTGCTTTTATCCTTTATGATATCAATAAAGGGAGCTATTTTATTGGCCGTGACCACATTGGTATTATTCCAATGTATACAGGTCATGATGAAAATGGCACATTTTATGTTGCCTCTGAAATGAAAGCCTTAGTACCAGTTTGTAAAACCATTGAGGCTTTCCCTCCAGGATGCTATCTATCGAGCACCGAAGGTGAAATCAAAACGTATTACAAACGTGACTGGATGGATTACGAAAATGTGAAAGACAATAAGACGGATATTAATGCACTGCGTGTTGCATTAGAAGATTCGGTAAAAAGCCACTTAATGTCTGATGTGCCTTACGGTGTTCTATTATCAGGTGGGCTTGATTCTTCGGTCATTTCAGCAATCACTAAAAAATTCTCAGCACGCCGTGTTGAAGATCACGAAAAATCAGAAGCATGGTGGCCACAGTTGCACTCATTTGCTGTAGGTTTAAAAGGTGCTCCAGATCTTAAAGCTGCACAAGCGGTTGCTGATCATCTAGGTACAGTTCACCACGAAATTAACTTTACCATTCAAGAAGGTATTGATGCGATTCGTGACGTAATTTATTTCATTGAAACTTATGATGTCACCACTATTCGTGCGTCCACACCAATGTATTTAATGGCGCGTAAAATCAAAGCCATGGGCATCAAAATGGTACTTTCTGGTGAAGGTGCTGATGAAGTGTTTGGTGGTTATCTCTATTTCCACAAAGCACCAAATGCCAAAGAGTTCCATGAAGAAACCGTACGCAAATTAGCAGCGTTACATATGTATGATTGTGCTCGTGCTAATAAGGCAATGGCGGCATGGGGTGTTGAAGCTCGAGTTCCATTCCTTGATAAGAAATTCTTAGATGTTGCTATGCGCATTAATCCAAAAGATAAAATGTGTGGTAGTAATGGTAAAATGGAAAAACACATTGTGCGCGAAGCCTTTGAGTCTTATTTACCAGCATCGGTTGTTTGGCGTCAAAAAGAACAATTCTCTGACGGTGTGGGTTATAGCTGGATTGATACATTAAAAGAGATTGCCGAAAGTAAAATTACTGATCAGCAATTAGAAAATGCAAAGTTCCGTTTCCCATACAATACGCCGACTTCAAAAGAAGCCTATATGTATCGTGAGATTTTTAACGAACTATTCCCACTTGAAAGTGCAGCTCATTGTGTACCTGGTGGTCCAACAGTTGCTTGCTCAACTGCGAAAGCAATTGAATGGGATGAATCATTTAAAAACCTAAACGATCCGTCAGGGCGTGCGGCGGTAGGTGTGCATAATGATGCCTATAAGAAATAAAGATTAGACTCAAGATAACATTATCTAATTCAAATCTGTAAAAAGGGCTATATGCCCTTTTTTTATATTTAGCTGGAGTATTCTGATTAATCTAATTTTTGTAAAATTCAATTTAACTAAAATATCATAGTTTAATAGCTATATATTCCCCATTTTTCACTCAACGATAACCTAATCATTTATTGAAAACTTTTCATTCTTTTAAAATTTAGTTTGTCCGTTTCATTGATTGATATGTGTTTTTGAAAAAACGCAATTTTCTATACATCATGTCTTGAATCATTTTATGAAAATATTTTATTAAATATGTGATCTAAATTCATTTTTCTCTGAATTTAATAAACTATACTTAATGTTACCAGTCACATAGTGATTGGGTAGGAAGTAGATACTGTTTATTTTCCAATAAATATAATTGTAAGAGTGGTGATTTATTAATTAGGAGCATTGAGTGAAAAATTATAAAATTGCAATAATCAACTCAAGTAGTTTTGGGAAATATTTTCCTGATCATTTAAAACGATTAGAAAAAATAGGTGAAGTAAAACATTTTACTTTTGAAAATAGTATTTCTGGAAAAGAATTAGCTGATGCATTGCAAGGGTTCAATATTGTAATTGCAAGTGTCAGACCATTTTTTGATAAAGCATTTTTTGATAACAAAAAAGATCCTTTATTTTTACTTTCTCGCCATGGAATAGGGTTTAATAACGTTGATGTTATTGCTGCTAAAGAGCATGGAACAATTGTTACTATTGTTCCCCCGTTGGTTGAACGCGATGCTGTTGCTGAAAATGCAGTAACCAATTTGCTGGCATTAATCAGACAAACAGTGCAATCTCAAGCTGCCGTTAAGTCAAATGAATGGAAAAATAGAGCCTCTTTTTTAGGTATTAATGTTACTGGTAAAGTTGTTGGTATTATTGGCTGTGGCAACATTGGTAGTCGAGTAGCAGAAATATTTAAACATGGTTTTAATGCCCAGCTACTTGTTGTTGATCCTAATGTCAATAAACAGTGGGCGAGTGAAAATAACATTGAAATTGTCGATTTAAATTATCTACTACAACATGCAGACATCATCTCTTTAAACGCATCCTTAAATGAAACCAGTTACCACATTTTAAAAGCGCACCAATTCTCTTTAATGAAAAAAGGTGTTTATATCACCAATACCGCAAGAGCTGAATTGATTGATGAAAGCGCATTATTAACTGCGCTTGATAGTGGTATTGTTGCTGGGCATGCAACTGACGTAATGTATGCTGAACCAGCATATAACGATAACCCCTTAGTTAAACATCCTAAAGTGCTTGTTACACCACATACTTCCGCTTATGCAATTGAATGTTTGCAAGGTATGGGGGAAAAATGTGTGCAAGATGTAGAGAATTTTGTTAATAAACTAGAACTTCAATCAGTTGTTTCTTAATGATTTATTTTTAATTATTAAGTAATAATAAAAAACATTAAGGAGTTTATATATGCCAGAAATGCATGTAACTTTTCTGCAGGCAGCGATTATTTCTGTATGGGTTGCGATGGTAATGTCACGGGGATTGGGGGGAGCAACATTAACGTTAAGATTTACTCCAATGATGACAGGTTTAATTGTTGGTGTTGTATTTAATGATATTGCAAATGCAATGATAACAACAGCTGCAATACAGCTAATTTATATGGGTGTCTTTTCTCCTGGTGGTCAAATGCCATCAGAGCCTTCCATTGCTACAGCAGTTGCTGTTCCTGTTGCATTACTTGGAAAAATGGAACCAACAGCTGCTGTTGCGGTCGCTGTCCCTGTAGGTTTATTAGGCTCTTATTTATATCAACTACGATTTTTCTTTAATACTATGATTATGAAATTAACTGAAAAATATGCGCAAGAAGCCAATAGTTCAAAATTAACTTTCTCCATAATCATACTACCCATTATTTGTAGCTGTGCTTTATTTATACCATTTATGTTTGTCGCATTATACTTTGGTGCGCCGATTATTGCCGATGTAATTAAATCAAATGCTGGTGGACTTGTTTTTCATATCCTTAATGTTATAGGTGGTGGGCTGGCAGCTGTTGGTATTGCATTAACCATTTATGTGATTGGTAAAAAGAGTTACATCATATTCTTCTTATTGGCTTATTTTATTGCGGTAATTGCAAAACCACTTAATGTAACAATGGTAACCTACGCCATTGTTGGCGCTATTGTTGCATTTATTTTTGTTTTAGCAAAAAGTGAAGCAGTGAATTGTGCGGCAGAGCAACCTAGAAATAATCCCAATAATAACAATCAAGATGATGACGATTATTAATCTGTAGTTATTCGATTAATAAACTAGATAGAGGAATATTATAATGACAGAAATCGTACAAGAAAGTATTGATCTGAAGCCAGAAGCAATCACGAAAAAGGATATCACAATTGCTTGGTTACGATGGTATTACGCAAATGAAATCCCACACTCATTTGATCGTTATCTTGCTGCATCTTTAATGTGGGGATTAATGCCAATTCTTAAAAAACTATACAAATCAAAAAGTGAACTTGCTGCTGCCTATCAAAGACATTTATTGTTCTTTAATACGCAAATAACATGGGGTGGTGGGACAATTTCGGGAATTATGGCCTCACTTGAATCTGTTAGAGCCGATGAAGTTTATCAAAATAAACCTATCAGTATTGATAATGACGTACTTTATAACACTAAAGCAGGTTTAATGGGGGCTTTAGCTGGCATTGGTGATGCTATTGATTCTGGTACAATACAATATATTTTTATTGCAATTGCACTCCCTTGGGCACAAGAAGGATTGGCTATTGGTGCATTATTCCCCTTCTTTGCCTTTGTAATCTACCAACTTTTTGTAGGCTATTATTTTGCTCAACTAGGATTTAAATTAGGAAGAAACGCTGCGACAGAAGTTGTGGGTAACAAAATGCAGATGCTTATCGAAGGCTTATCTATTTTAGGTTTATTTATGATGGGCATCTTAGCAGCTAGCTATATTAAAGTATCCTCAAGTTTAAAATTTACCTTATCAGGCAAAGATTTTGTTATACAAGATACATTAGATAAGATTCTACCTGGTGCGTTACCCCTCATTGTTGTAATGGGATTGTATTTTTATTTCTCCCAAAAAGGTTTAAAAGTAACCAGAGCATTAGTAGGATTAACCATTATACTTGGTGTTTTAGCAGCAATTGGTATTTTATAAAATAATTAAAAAAGAGGTTTTAAATTATGGGAAAAGTTGTTTTAGCTCGAGTGGATAGTCGTCTTATTCATGGTCAAGTTGCAACTAATGTTTCTAAAGCGGCTGGTGCTAATGCTTTATTTGTTGCAGATGACTATTCAGCAAATGACGAATTCACAAAAAATATCATTCTAGGCGCCGGAGCTAGCACTGGACATAAAATCAGAGTACTAAAAGAAGATGGTGCTGTAAGATATTGGAATGATCGTAAGTACGATGACTTTAATGTTATCTTACTTACTAAAAATATTGAAGTAATGTATAAAATCATTAAAGCAGGCGTACCAATAACAAACCTAAATATTGGAGGTTTACCGCTAGTACCTGGGGCAACATCAATAATTAAAGAAGTATCGATAAACAAAGAGCAACTTGATCTATTGATCGATTTACAAAATAGTTACCCAGATATGGATATCTACTTTCAAGCAACGCCTTCATTGAAAAAAATAACATTAAATGAAGCAATCAAAATGTTTGAGTAATATAGGAAGGTAAAAATGATAGGTGTCTTATTAATTAGCCATGGCAACATGGCTGCGGGAATGAAAGATAGTGTAACAATGATAGTTGGGGAACAAGACAAATTTGAAACACTATCACTTAATCCAGGGCAAGATATTAATCAATTAAAAACGGATCTATTTAATTGTTCAAAATCTTTAGATTCAGGCAAAGGAGTCTTAATTTTTGTCGATCTATATGGAGCCTCTCCTTACAATGCTTCAATGAGATGCGTGCCTCAATGGCGTGAATTGGGTATGGATGTTAGAGTTATTACCGGCATGAGCTTACCAATGGTAATTAATGCGGTATGTAATAGAGACTCATTGTCAGTACAAGAATTAGCCAAAGAGTGTCTTGAGGCGGGTCATGATAATATTCAAGACGCTATTGCTAATATTACTCATTCCAACCAATCTCAGAATGAGGATGATTATTAATTAGTTTAATTTTGCTAATTGATAATATTATCAAGTGTATAGTGAATATGATTAACAAAGTCATATTCACTATAATGTTTAATTTTTATATCTAAATAGTTTATTAATAATGGAAATACTTAAAGATCTTGTGCTCCGATACTGTGTCATATTTGGTAAACGATTTTCTGCTAAACAAAAGATTGCTTTTTTAAGAGTGATATCTAAAGAACTAATTCAATTAGGCTATATGGTTGATGCTAAACTAGCCAAGTTGAAATTAGCAACAAGACGATATGAAAACTATTACAATGCTTATATTGGTGATTTCAATAAAGCTGAATTAATTATTTGCACTTATTACGATACTGGCGTTAATAACTTTAATTTTCAAAAAAAATACGCATTTTCTCCACAATTTAGTAAATTAAGTTACTTTATCAGTATTGCGCCAATCATTATTTTATTCATTGCTTCATTGATACTAAATTATTTTGTTTTTATTCCTGATATCCGTACTCAAGGTTTTTTTAGTATTTCAGGCGTTGGCTCAATTATTTCAACGGTTTTGTTATTTTTTTTCGTCTTTAAATTTAAAAGTGGCATTCCTAACCAAAAGAACTTTGTTTGTAATTCATCAAGCATTATTACCATCATAAATTTAATTAATAAACTTAATAAAAAAGAGAAGAAAAAAATAGCTTTTGTTTTATGTGATGGTGGCAATAGTAACCAATATGGTTTAAAAATGTTGGAAAACTATTCTAACCAAATGAAAAACAAAAAATTTATTTTTATCGATAGTATTGGCAATGGTAACAAGTTAATATTTCTAAAACCGCAACAATCAAATCTACAACTAAAAAATATTACTTTTTACAGTGACAAAATGGAAACACAACTACCTAATTACATCATGATCACATCGGGTGATATAGATGAAAATGGTAAAATTGTTATAAAAAATGCCCATAGCGCAAAAGATAACTACTTGTCGGATAAAGTGATAAACAAACATACTCAATCCCTGCTTGAAATAAGTCGAGCATTGATAAGTAGCAATAATGATAAATAGTAGAGGTAACGTTATTGTGAAGATAAGAAATCACCCCAACCAAAATAATTAGGTAGGGGTGATACATCAATTAATGCGCAACGCCTTTTGGTGCACCAATCGGTAAAATAGTACGACCAAATTGCTCATTAATCACTTCTGCCATTGCCAAATAAACGGCACTTGCTCCACAAATAATGCCTTCAAAACCAGCAATATGAATAATACTATGATTACCTGAAATATTACCAATAGCTAATAAAGCAAATAAAATGGTTAAACTCGCAAAAACAAATTGTAATGCTCTATTACCTTTTAATGTACCAATAAACATAAACCCAGTAAAAATGCCCCATAAAGCAAGAAAAATACCAACAAAAGTTGCATCAGATGGTGCTGTGGCAGCAGAGGTCGGTAAATACCAAATGCCCACTAACGCAATCCAAAAGAAGCCATAAGACGTAAATGCTGTAGTACCAAACGTATTGCCTTTTCGAAATTCTAAAATGCCAGCAATGACTTGTGCAAGACCACCATAAAAAATACCCATCGAGACAATAACCGTCATAGCAGGGAAAAATCCTGCATTATGAATATTTAATAAAATTGTTGTCATACCAAACCCCATTAAGCCTAAAGGGCCAGGATTTGCAAGTTTTGTTTGTTCCATAAGGATCCTATAAATTAAGTTTGATGATTAAAAAGAGCGGCAATAATAAGTGCAGAAAACGCGATAATCAAGATTTCAGGAAAAATTATTTTTTATCACCCCTTGATATTAATAATAATGTTCCCATTTATGTGAAAACAAAAACATTTCTTTGTGAAATTAAGGGCTTGAAAATTCATATTTAAACCCTATATACAAGGAATAAATTACAGATTTTTAGGAGAATAAATTATGGGTAAAATTATTGGTATTGACTTAGGAACAACAAACTCATGTGTTGCTGTAATGGACAATGGTCAAGCAAAAGTATTAGAAAATGCAGAAGGCGATCGCACAACTCCTTCGATTATTGCTTATACCCAAGATGGTGAAACATTAGTTGGTCAACCAGCAAAACGCCAAGCTGTAACCAATCCACAAAACACCTTATTTGCAATTAAACGTTTAATTGGTCGTCGTTTTGAAGATGCTGAAGTGCAACGTGATGTTAGCATCATGCCATATAAAATTGTGAAAGCAGATAATGGCGATGCATGGGTTGATGTTAAAGGTCAAAAAATTGCACCACCACAAATTTCTGCTGAAGTATTAAAGAAAATGAAAAAAACAGCAGAAGACTATCTTGGCGAAGCTGTTACTGAAGCAGTAATTACAGTTCCAGCTTATTTTAATGATGCTCAACGCCAAGCAACTAAAGATGCAGGCCGTATTGCTGGGCTTGATGTTAAACGCATTATCAACGAACCAACAGCTGCAGCACTCGCTTATGGTTTAGACAAAGATGTCGGCAACCGCACTATCGCTGTTTATGACCTTGGTGGTGGTACATTTGATATCTCAATCATCGAAATCGACGATGTTGATGGTGAAAAAACCTTTGAAGTATTAGCAACAAATGGTGATACACACTTAGGTGGTGAAGATTTCGACTCACGCTTAATCAATTATTTAGTTGACGAATTTAAACGTGAACAAAACTTTGATTTGAAAAATGATCCACTTGCTATGCAACGCTTGAAAGAAGCAGCAGAAAAAGCAAAAATTGAATTATCATCTGCTCAACAAACAGATATTAATCTACCGTATATTACAGCTGATGCAAGCGGTCCAAAACATTTAAATATTAAAGTAACACGTGCAAAACTTGAGTCTTTAGTTGAAGATTTGGTTAAACGCTCAATGGATCCTGTAAAAACAGCATTACAAGATGCAGGTCTTTCTGTTTCTGACATTAAAGACGTTATTCTTGTTGGTGGCCAAACACGTATGCCAATGGTTCAAAAAGCGGTTGCTGACTTCTTTGGTAAAGAGCCACGTAAAGATGTAAACCCTGATGAAGCGGTTGCTGTTGGTGCTGCTGTTCAAGGTGGTGTACTTGGCGGTGATGTTAAAGATGTTTTATTACTTGATGTTACACCATTGTCTTTAGGTATTGAGACTATGGGTGGTGTGATGACAGCGTTAATTGAAAAGAACACAACTATCCCAACTAAACATAGCCAAGTGTTCTCAACTGCTGAAGATAATCAATCAGCCGTAACTATTCATGTATTACAAGGTGAGCGTAAACGTGCGGGTGATAATAAATCATTAGGTCAATTCAATCTAGATGGTATTCAACCTGCACCACGTGGTATGCCACAAATTGAAGTGACATTTGATATTGATGCTGATGGTATTTTACATGTATCGGCAAAAGACAAAAATACAGGACGCGAGCAAAAAATTACGATTAAAGCCTCTTCAGGATTAAGCGAAGAAGAGATTCAAAAAATGGTAAATGATGCGGAAGCTAATGCTGATGCAGACCGTAAATTTGAAGAACTAGCTCAAACTCGTAACCAAGCCGATCATCTTGTTCACTCAACACGTAAACAAGTGACTGAAGCTGGTGATCAGTTATCAGCTGATGATAAAAAAGCAATTGAAGATGCCGTAAGCGCTTTAGAAGTTGCCGCTCGTGGCGAAGATAAAGCAGAAATTGAAGCAAAAATTAATGCATTAATGGAGGCATCTAAAAAATTGCTTGAATTAGCACAACAACAAGCCCAAGCAGCTCAAGGTGCGGGTCAAGCAAATAGCGGAAGCTCTACTGCGCAAGATGATGTTGTTGATGCAGACTTCAAAGAAGTTGATGGTGATAAAAAATAGACATTAACTAAAATGTTTTTTAATGAGTTATTTCAACAAGTTTTAAACATATAACAAGTTAAACGGGCGCGAGGTAACTCAAGCCCGTTTAGTTCTTTATGAAAAGAAACAAAAATAAAGGTTAATTATGGCGAAGAAAGATTATTATGAAACATTAGGCGTTAGTAAAAGTGCTAGTGAAAGCGAGATAAAAAAAGCCTATAAACGTCTAGCCATGAAATATCATCCTGATAAAAACCAGGATAATAAAGACGAAGCTGAAGCAAAATTCAAAGAAGTAAAAGAAGCCTACGAAATCCTAACTGATCCGCAAAAAAAGGCGGCTTATGATCAATATGGTCATGCGGCATTTGAACAAGGGCAAGGAGCAGGATCTGGTGGTTTTGGCGGATTTGGTGGTTTTGGTGGTGGAGCATTTGACGATATATTCAGTGATTTTTTTGGTGGAGGTAGAGGGCGTAGTCAAACCACTTCTCGGGGTAATGACTTACAATACAATATCACCCTAACATTAGAAGAAGCCGCAGCCGGTGTTAGTAAAGAAATTAAAGTACCAACTTGGGTAAGTTGTGATACTTGCCATGGACAAGGAGCTGAAAAATCATCGGATGTGGTGACGTGCAATACTTGTCATGGTTCAGGTGTTGTACAAATGCGACAAGGTTTTTTTGCCGTGCAACAAGAGTGCCCAACTTGTCATGGGCGAGGAAAAGTTGTAAAAAATCCATGTAAAAAGTGTCATGGTGAAGGTCGTGTACAAAAAACGAAAACACTTTCTGTTACTATTCCAGCCGGTGTTGATACAGGTAATCGTATTCGACTTTCTGGCGAAGGTGAAGCAGGTTTAAACGGAGCACCTGCAGGCGATTTATATGTACAAATGCAAGTTAAACCACATGCTATTTTTGAGCGAGATGGTACAAACCTGCATTGTGAAATCCCGATTAATATTGCACTCGCATCACTTGGCGGGGAAGTTGAAGTACCAACGCTTAATGGTAAGGTCAGCTTAACGATTCCTGCTGAAACACAAACAGGAAAAATGTTCCGACTACGTGGTAAAGGCATTAAATCGTTGCGCGGTAGCACTATCGGTGATCTTTACTGTCATGTTGTGGTTGAAACACCAGTCAACTTAACAAGCAAGCAAAAAGAATTGCTAAAAGAATTGGCTGAAAGCTTTAAAGCTGACAAAAGTTCTAAACACAGTCCCAAAGAAAAAAGCTTTTTTGACAAAGTGAAAAAGTTTTTTGAATAAAAAAATCACAGCTGAAATAATAGCGAGATTAGGCTACTAATCTCGCATTTAAATTATATAACATTTTTTAATTTAAATATTTTTAGTTTTTCTACTTTGATAAAATAAAGTTTCCTTACAACAATATTTTCATTAATAATCTTATTAGATAATCGATAGTTATTAACTTTAAATGAATGTAGTATACATTAGTTAAATTATTAATATTAGTTATGTATGATTTTAATGGCATGAAGGGAATAATATATATGTTTTTTAAAAATTTTTGGAAAAAATCACCTCCTAATATTAAAGACATACCAAAAGAGCAACAAAGCTCACAAAATCATTTAAGTTTGATAATTCAGGACTTTTGGCAACAGGTAAAAAAATCTGAACAATCTTTTAATGAATTTGAATTTATCGATATAATGAAAAATATCAATAAGCTATTAGATGAAAATCAGTTAGATGTAATTGCTGAAATTACTATAGGGGATACTAAAAAGCATAAAATTATTTTTACCACAAATGGAAAAATTGATCGATTCGAGTATGTAATGGAAATTACCCGACAAGCACCTGATCTTCAGTTTTTCGAAGTAGAAGCATTTCGTCAGCGTATTAATAATGTAGATACATTTGTTATAAAATCTAAAGAGAGTTCTTTCTCATTAGGCGCAACTGATTTATTAATTCAATATAAAGAAAGTTATCGTAAAATATCTATCGGTATTATGTTTGCTAAGACTGTTCCAGAAGATATGGTAAAACAAGCAGAAACGATGGCATTGATTTATCTCGATCATCTATTGGGTGAATATGATTTTGCTGTCAGAGTAGAATCTATTGAGTTTTTAAAGACAGATCACAATGCTGCTACAATTCCTGCTAACCAATTTGTCACTATTTTTGATCGATTATGGAAAGAAGATTTAAAACACACAGGTGTACTTAATGCTCAAGAGGATCAATGGATTGTATTTGAATTAACTGATCTTAAAATGCTAGTGCATCGTAATGAAGCGGCTAATTCTTTGGTAGGGCATGAAAATTATTGTTATGCACTTAATGTTATCGTTGATATTGATAGCAAAGAGACTCTTTCACTTGTTTATGAATTAGAAGATGCTATCAATCTTGCTTTATGTGCTGATGAGCGAGGTATTCATTGTCAAAACAGTTTTAGTCAAGGTATAAGGAATATGTTATGGCATGTAGGAAATAAACACTCAGCACTTCAGTTAGTACAACAAATAACAAACCGATATAATACATTATCAGTTAAAATTGAATGCGAGTTCGATCCTTTCTGGCGACAGTACTTACGTTGGGCTGAATGTCATCAAGCATAAAAAGTATCTACGATTAATGGATACTTTTCCTCACTAATAACTATTGCGTTAGTATATTGTTATATTTAAGTCATAAAAAAAGATAACCTAATTACTTAGATTATCTTTTATAAAACTTGAACTCAATTTAATTAAATTTTCGTTGTAAATGTACGAGCAATAACGTCGCGTTGTTGTTCTGCAGTTAACGAGTTAAAACGCACTGCATATCCAGAAACACGAATTGTTAATTGTGGGTATTTTTCTGGATTTTTTACTGCATCTTCTAAAGTTTCACGACGAAGAACGTTAACATTTAAGTGTTGACCACCTTCAACTTTGATGGTTGGTGCAACATCTAATGGAACTTCACGATATTCGAATTGACCTAATTCGGCAGTTGGGATAACTTGATCTTCTTTATAAACTGATTTAGCTGCCACACAACGAGCTTCTTTAGTAGCGTCATCTAATAACCAAAAAGAGTTAAGAAGTGCTGCATTGTCTGCTTTAGTAATTTGGATACCTGTAATCATTTTAAATCCTCCTAACGGGGCCTTATTGCCCTAAAATAATTAGGGTTAATATAGCACTTTCAAAATTTGATTAAAGTCAAAAAAAGCTATCAATTCAATAAGTAATACCTTTAGTTAGTATTTTTTCTATGTCCCTGAAAATCTATTTATCGCATTAATTCTTTTAAATTTATTAACTATACATTTGTATTATCTAAACATAAGGGTAGATAACATAATACTTTATTTAGTGTAAAGTGTAGCGTAATTGGAAGTATTATAAGAATATTTTATTAGCATTGCTGTCTTGAGCAATAAAGCAACATTTTATATTTAAATAAATATTTTGGTTTAGTGAACCTTAAGCTCATTAGCATTAGGTTTATTATGATTTTTAGGTATAATTATTGCAATCAGCAAATAGTGTTGTTGAGTCATATAAAAATTAGAACATAGGTATTGTATGAATAATCAATTAACATGGCATGATGTTATTGGCGCTGAAAAAGAAAAGCCCTATTTTCAACAAATAATGCAATTTGTGGCATCTGAGCGGGCGAAAGGTAAAATTATTTATCCACCACAGCATGATGTGTTTAATGCATTTCGTTTTACGCCATTTAATCAAATTAAAGTGGTGATTTTAGGGCAAGATCCTTATCATGGCCCTAATCAAGCACACGGACTTTCATTTTCTGTTTTACCAGGAATTAAGCCACCCCCATCGTTATTGAATATCTATAAAGAATTATCAGCAGATATTGAACATTTTAAGATTCCTTCTCATGGTTATTTAGCCTCTTGGGCAACTCAAGGTGTATTATTATTAAACAACGTGCTAACGGTTGAAGCAGGACAAGCCCATTCTCATGCAAAAATAGGTTGGGAAACTTTTACTGACCATGTGATAGCAGCAATCGATCAATATCTTGAAGGAGTGGTTTTTTTATTGTGGGGGTCTCCTGCGCAAAAAAAAGGGCAGTTTATTAATCGCCAAAAACATCATGTATTAACTTCAGTACATCCATCGCCGTTATCCGCCCATCGAGGTTTTTTGGGCTGTAAGCATTTTTCCAAAGCAAATGATCTAATTATACAGCAAGGTAAAACTGCTATAGATTGGCAGCCAAAGCTACCGGAAAAAGTGAATGAGTAATAAAAGACGTCGAACAAGTTTGCAAGAAATTGCCAATTTAATTGGGATAAGTAAAATGACAGTCAGTCGTTTTCTACGTGATCCTAACCTTGTATCAAAACCACTCCAATTACAAATTTCAGCAGCGATAGATAAGCTAGGATATATTCCCAATAAAGCACCCGATATGCTGTCTAACGCTAAAAGTAATGCTATTGGTATTGTGTTCCCTTCTTTAACCAATCAGGTTTTCGCCGATATTTTAAAAGGTATTGAGATGGTGACTGATGTAAGAGGATATCAAACCATGATCACCCATACCGGATACAGTGCTGACAAAGAAGAGTTACGTTTACGCTCATTACTTTCTTATAATATTGACGGGTTAATTTTAACGGAAAGAACGCATACTCCAGCAACATTAAAGATGATTGAAATTTCGGGTGTTCCTGTGGTTGAAATTATGGACAGTGTTTCACCTTGTCTTGATATGGCTGTCGGATTTGATAATTTTACTGCAACGAAAAATATGATTCATCGTATGATAGATAAAGGGCGTCGTAATATTGTTTATTTTAGCGCAAGGCAAGATCAACGAAGTATTATTCGTCAACAAGGCTATGAACAGGCAATGCAAGAAGCGGGATTAAATCCACGAACATTAGCAACTAAAGAAGCGTCATCTTATGAGTTAGGCGCACGATTTTTGCATCAGATTTTAACAGAATTACCTTGCGTTGATGGCATTTTTAGTACCAATGATGATTTGGCCTTGGGCGTATTATTAGAGTGTCAGCGAATGCGTATTGAAGTTCCAAAACAGATAGCGATTGTTGGCTTTCATGGGCATCAAATTGGTCAATATATGAATCCTAAATTAGCTTCTATACAAACACCAAGAATTGAAATGGGGAAGATTGCGGCTGAACTGTTATTAAAACGAATCAACGGCGAGAAGATTGATCGAAAAGTGGTTGATTTGCCTGTTGAATATTTAGATGGAGAAAGTATTTAATAAAATAAAAGGTAACATTGAAATTATTAACCCCATCACGTTTGGTGATGAGGCTAATAGCAAACTATAACCCTTTAGGGTTTTCACCGTATTGGTTGCTGCCTGGTGTTGAATCTAGGCATGCAAACACAAATAACACAATAGCGCCAATTAGTGGGATTAATCCAATCAAAATCCACCAACCTGATTTATTAATATCATGTAAACGACGTACTGTAACCGCTAAACCAGGAATAATTAGTGCAAGAGAAATAATGCATTGGACAAAAACCATCACTGATAGTAATGAATGGCTGATTGAGCCAAAAATTAAGGCAATAAAGTTTAATGCAATCCCTAAAAGACAATTGAAAAGAACATACATCCAATACTCTTTTCTACGTGCTCGCCCATTAAAATTTGCATAATTTTTTGTAATACAATCAATAAACCAATTCATTCTTTATATTCCTTTTTTAATTAAATTACTGAAATAAATTATTCAGGCCACATATTTTAATGAAAAAAAACAAAAATAAAACTCATTTTTATTATTAAATTACTTATTTTTGCATGTTTTTTTATTAATAGTTATATTACTAGTCTACGTGTTACTAGTTTTCATCAAGTGAGATCTATGTTAAAATCACCGCTCAGTGGTTATTTATACCGACTAACCGATTATAGAAAATAACACTGAGGCTCTCCATGAAAATAGTTGAAGTAAAACACCCTCTTGTCCGTCATAAAATTGGATTAATGCGTGAATACGACATTAGCACCAAAGAATTTCGTGATCTTGCCAGTGAAGTTGGCAGTTTATTAACTTATGAAGCAACGGCTGATCTACCTACCGAAAAAGTAACGATAGAAGGTTGGTGTGGGCCTGTTGAAGTTGAACGTATCAAAGGTAAAAAAATTACCGTCGTACCTATCTTGCGCGCAGGTTTAGGTATGATGGATGGCGTGCTTGAACATATACCAAGTGCCCGTATTAGCGTTGTTGGTTTTTATCGTAATGAAGAGACTCTCGAACCTATCCCTTATTTCCAAAAGTTAACATCTGATATTGAAGAACGAATGGCTTTAGTTGTGGATCCAATGCTTGCAACAGGTGGTTCAATGGTGGCAACAATCGACCTGCTTAAAAAAGCAGGTTGTAAAAATATTAAAGTATTAGTTTTGGTTGCTGCACCAGAAGGTATTAAAGTACTTGAACAAGCTCACCCTGATGTTGAACTTTATACCGCATCAATTGATGAGAGGTTGAACGAAAAAGGCTACATACTACCAGGACTTGGGGATGCTGGAGACAAAATATTCGGCACAAAATAAAATCTCAAATTTTAGACCGGTTAAACCGGTTTTTTTATGCCTGTCAAACAGGCAAGTTATACAAAAAATTTAGTTAAGTAAGAGAGGCGAGATGTGAGCAACATCACAACAGACAAAACAGAAAATATAACATCACAGCATAAGCATTCTTGGCAGGATATTTTTACTGGCGCACAAATGTTATTTGTCGCATTTGGAGCATTGGTATTAGTACCGTTGTTAACTGGGTTAAATCCCAATGTAGCGCTTTTTACTGCTGGAGTAGGTACTTTATTATTTCAATTAACCACGAAAGGTAAAGTACCGGTATTTTTAGCTTCATCATTTGCGTTTATTGCCCCTATCTCATTTGGCGTTGCGCAGTGGGGGATCCCCGCTACTTTAGGTGGTTTAGTTGCCGCGGGTTTGGTCTTTATGTTTTTTGCTTTCTTAGTCAAAATGAATGGTAGCCATGTTATTGACCGCATTTTACCGCCGGTTGTGACAGGCCCAATTATTATGGTTATTGGCTTATCGCTTGCGCCGGTTACCGTTGGGATGGCAATGGGTAAAAATAGTGGACTACAAGCTGAAAATTATCAATTGATTCTTATTTCAATGGCATCATTATTAACGACTTTAGTGGTAGCTATTTGG
Source organism: Gilliamella sp. Nev5-1 (assembly GCF_001690895.1). Lineage (NCBI taxonomy): Bacteria > Pseudomonadati > Pseudomonadota > Gammaproteobacteria > Orbales > Orbaceae > Gilliamella > Gilliamella sp. Nev5-1. Next base: position 77,570 of record NZ_LZHO01000006.1, read on the forward strand.
GCAAAAGGATTTTTAAAATTATTACCTATTATTTCGGGTATTGTGGTTGGTTATACGCTTTCTTGTATGTTCGGTATTGTCAATTTTCAACCGGTGATTGATGCGCCATGGTTTAAAGTACCTGATTTCACATTTCCTGAATTTCACTGGCAAGCCATTTTGTATATGCTGCCAATTGTGATTGCACCAACCATTGAACATGTGGGTGATATTATGGCAATTAGTACTGTCACAGGTAAAGATTACACGCGTGATCCTGGCTTACAGCGCACATTACTCGGTGATGGACTGGCAACATCGACAGCGGGATTTTTTGGTGGTCCACCCTGTATTACTTATGCAGAAGTAATTGGTGCGGTAACGTTAACACGTAATTTTAAAACTCGCGTCATGACATGGGCGGCAATTTGGGCCATTTTAATGTCTTTTATTGGCAAGATAGGCGCTTTTTTAAGTTCAATTCCAACAGTAGTCATGGGGGGAATTATGGTGCTATTGTTTGGTTCCATTGCATCAGTAGGCATAAATATTTTAGTTAAACACAAAGTGGATCTTTCCGTGCCTCGAAATATGTGTATTGTCTCATTAGTCTTAGTTTTTGGGATTGGTGGGATGATTTTTGATTTTGGATCGTATGCTCTACAAGGTATCAGTTTATGTGGTATCTTAGCGATTGTGTTAAATCTAATTCTGCCACATCAAGCAAAACCGACCAACTCTCACTAAATGAACAAATATATCGTTGGCCATGTTTATCGCCAACGATATTTGCAATGTAATGGTATACACTCCTCAACGTTTTTACAAAACTAAATTATTAAATTAAAACACAAAATGCTTGTGTAAGCTGAGTCGTTTTTTATATCTAAATTTTTTTTCATTTTTTTGCACTATTTTAGGGAGAGTTACAATACTAATCCATTTTCTTACATGATTCGACCAATTCGGCGACGGAGTATTTACAATTTTGTACTCATATTCAATTCAATAACGTTTTCAATGGTGAAATTGTTGATGATAATTCACGCCATGTTTTTATGCTTATATTCTTGATTAAGAAATATAATAGTTTTAAACTGCACGATATTGAAAAGTAAATTGTGTTTAAACATAATATTACAGAGAGTACGTTATGAAAGTTCCAACACATCTTGCAAGATATATTAAAGATTATAAAATGGATCGTCTTACAACTATGGCGCTCTGTTCCGAGAACGGGAACAATTTGTTTGAAATTTGGTATTATGGTGAATTATGCGAAATACCAAGAGAGGAGCAGTTATATATTATCGATACGAATGATGCTCCTACATTGATTGTAGCACGAAACCCATCTACGAAAGAAGATATATTATTATTTGATGGTGCTAAACATGGTTATAACAATATGTTTTGTGATACTTTTGATGAAGAGACCTTAAATAATCGTACGCTGCAAAAATATGAAATTCCAGCTTCACAAATTATTATCGAAATTGGATACAACATTGATTACGAAGAGGAAAAAGAATATTATGAGTTTGATGAAAATGGAAGGGTTCTTCTGATTAATGGTGGGAGTATTTCATGGGAAGATCTTATTACAGATGGATTTGATTGTATTGCTCTTTCATATGTTGACGATAGTGGAAAAATAATAAATTTTTTAGATGTTGAGTTAGCATAATGTAAAATATGGAGATATAAAATGGTAAACTGTGATTTAGCTATATTGATTTCGCTATCTATTTTCATGGGTTACCTAATTACAATATTTTTAATAATTTAAATCTCTAATAAGTTGATTAATAAAAAAGGCAGATAGCTAATGTATCAGCTATCATTAACTATTTACTTGTGGCGCAAAATTATTACTGAATTGAAAAGTAGTGCTCATAGAATAATAAGATAAGAAGCTTAATTTTTTTACGTGAGTCGTGTGTATTTACAATTATAACCTTTCAATTTATCTTCATTTTATACTTTATAATACTTATTTCTCCTGCCTAAAATATTACAAAAATAAACGCATCTGCTTTTTATTATTTACTTAAAAATCGTTCAGAAAAGTCATTGATTTTATTGTTTTTTTTGTAATCTAGGAAACCTAGCTCACACCATGAAGTGCAATTCGTCTTAACGCCTTAGAATAAAAGGAGGCTGGGCTTTTAAACTTATGCCGCTTTCTTGGGTGTGAGTTCAATAAATATTGAATTTTCTTTATCTGTTCGTTGTCAACTAATGAAATAGCCGATTACTTAGGTATAAACTGACGGATTAAGCCATTGGTGTTTTCATTTGTGCCCTTTTGCCAGATTTGATATGGCTCAGCAAAACAGACGATGGTGTTTAAATAATATTTAACAGCACGATGATAATTAAATTCGGCGCCATTATCAAAGGTGATGCTTTTAACCTTTTTTTAAACGGTGTGAGTAATTTTATTATCATATCTCTCGCTTCAGAGATGGTGCGTTGATTGAAGCGTCCAATTAATACCATCCCAGTTTTGCGTTCAACTAACGTCACCAACGCTTATTTGTCTTGACGGCTAATAATGATATCGCCCTCCCAATGTCCACGTGTTTTCCGTTTTTCTACATAACTAGGGCATTGTCTGTAACTATCTTCTAAAATAGTACAGCAAAAAAGTAGAAAATTCTCTATGATAAAAGAAAAGGGGATTTAATTATGAAAAAAATGACTGAACATCAAATCGTAGCTATTTTAAAAGAAGCTGAAGCGGGTATTCCTGTTAAAGAACTGTGCCGTAAATAGGGCATGGGCAATTCAACTGTCTATAAATGGCGAGAAAAATACGGCGGAATGGAAACGTCGGATATTAAACGCTTAAAGGAGCTGGAGGCTGAAAACTGCAAGCTTAAGCAGATGTTTGCCGAACTGAGCTTAAAATCCCAGCTTCAGGAAGAAATCATAAAAAAGCTTTAGTGCCAACAGGGGCACGTAAAACGTGGGCACAGCAACTACAACAAAATCATTCAGTTACTATTGCTATGAGTTGTGCCATTGTTGGTTTAAGCCGTTGTGCTTACTATTATCAAGCTAAGTTACAGGATGATTCGGTGATTGTTTCGGTGTTGAATGCTATCACAGACCGGCATTTACGCTGGGGCTTTCCTAAATGTTTTAATCGTATCAGAAAGCTCGGCTATCAATGGAATCATAAACGGGTATATCGGGTGTATTGTGAATTAAAGCTTAATCTCAGGGTAAAGCGTAAAAAACGCATTCCTCCACGATGCCCGGAAAGGTTATTAGCCCCCAATAAACAAGGTGAATGTTGGTCAATGGATTTTATGAGTGACAGTAGTCGTAATCAACGTCGCTTTAGAACATTCAATGTCATCGATGACTTTAATCGTGAGGCATTAGGGATTGATATTGCAGTAAGCTTACCGGCAGGAAGGATTACCCGTTACTTAGATAAACTGGCCGAATATCATGGGTATCCATTAAAAATATGGGTCGATAATGGGCCAGAATTTACAGGAAAAACCTTTACCAACTGGGCTAAATTACATGGTATAACCATTGATTATATCTAGCCCGGTAGCCCGTATCAAAATGGCTATATTGAACGATTTAATCGTACCTATCGCACTGAGGTACTCGATTTATATCTATTTAATAATCTAGAACAAGCAAGAAAGGTAACCGAAGAATGGCTAACCATTTATAACACCGAAAGACCGCATGAGGCATTAAATAACATGACACCAATTGAATACAAAACACTAAAACAGGCAGCTTAATTTTCTACGTGAGTTGTTTTACTAAGTTGGGGATATTTACATGATAGATATAGGGATTAACATAAATTATTTTTAATAACGAAACGGTATAGATTCCTCAAAGTTTTTTACAAAAATAACCTGATAAGCGAACAAGTACGTCAAAATTTCAAAATTGCTATAAAATTCACATATAACATTACGTGAGCTGCTTTATGTTCAATCGATTTTACACATTTCTTTGTGACATAACGAAGTTGTTGTTTGTGACTTATTGTTTTTTTTATTATTGCTGTTATTTATAAAAAGCTTTAAGGATAGTCGGGAGGGGATTGGGTATAAAAACACACTTATCAGAAAATAAGTGCGTTTTTAGCAATAAACGCCTTATTTCACTGGTCGCATGGTTGGGAATAAAATAACATCACGAATTGTATGGCTATTTGTAAATAGCATTACTGTTCGGTCAATACCAATTCCTAATCCTGCTGTAGGCGGTAAACCATGCTCAAGGGCAGTAATGTAATCTTCATCATAGAACATTGCCTCATCATCGCCAGCGTCTTTTTGGGATACTTGATCTGCAAAACGTTGTGCTTGATCTTCTGCATCATTGAGTTCTGAGAATCCATTGCCAATTTCACGGCCACCAATAAAAAATTCGAATCGAT
>NZ_LZHO01000007.1:0-31674 GCF_001690895.1 Gilliamella sp. Nev5-1
GATATAATCAATGGCTATATCATGTGATTTAGCCCAGTTTATAAAGGTTTTTCCTGTAAATTCTGGCCCATTATCGACCCGTATTTTTAATGGATACCCATGATATTCGGCCAGTTTATCTAAGTAACGGGTAACTCTCCCTGCCGGTAAGCTTACTGCAATATCAATACCTAATGCCTCACGATTAAAGTCATCGATGACATTGAATGTCCTAAAGCGACGTTGATTACGACTACTGTCACTCATAAAATCCATTGACCAACATTCACCTTGTTTATTGGGGGCTAATAACCTTTCCGGGCATCGTGGAGGAATGCGTTTTTTACGCTTTACCCTGAGATTAAGCTTTAATTCACAATACACCCGATATACCCGTTTATGATTCCATTGATAGCCGAGCTTTCTGATACGATTAAAACATTTAGGAAAGCCCCAGCGTAAATGCCGGTCTGTGATAGCATTCAACACCGAAACAATCACCGAATCATCCTGTAACTTAGCTTGATAATAGTAAGCACAACGGCTTAAACCAACAATGGCACAACTCATAGCAATAGTAACTGAATGATTTTGTTGTAGTTGCTGTGCCCACGTTTTACGTGCCCCTGTTGGCACTAAAGCTTTTTTATGATTTCTTCCTGAAGCTGGGATTTTAAGCTCAGTTCGGCAAACATCTGCTTAAGCTTGCAGTTTTCAGCCTCCAGCTCCTTTAAGCGTTTAATATCCGACGTTTCCATACCGCCGTATTTTTCTCGCCACTTATAGAAAGTTGAATTACCCATGCCATATTTGCGACAGAGTTCCTTGACAGGAATACCTGCTTCAGCTTCTTTTAAAATAGCGACGATTTGATGTTCAGTCATTTTTTTCATAATTAAATCCTCTTTTACTTTTATCATAGAGAATTTTCTACTTTTTGGCTGTACTATTTTAGGGGATAGTTACAGGTAGAATTCTCGCTAGCATGATCAGCAGAAAAGATTTATTTACTTTTCTGCTTTTTTTATGCGACCTTAAAAATACGGTATTGTGGTGCTACTGGCAATCGCCTAACCTTTTTTAGTGATAAACACTTTGAATATGACCGCTTTGGCAACCTAATTGCGGAAAAACGTGGAAAAAACCACAGTCTAGTTACCCACTATCAATACGACTGCCGGCATCGACTAATCAAAGTAATTAAACCGACGGGGCTTATCATCACCTATACTTATAATGCTTTTAACCGTCGTACTAGCAAAACTGTGGGATGGGATAACTATATTAAACGTTTACCAATCCAAAAAACACCGCCAATGAATTAACTGAGGTTTAAAATGAAGATATTAGAGAAACAAAATAATTTATTAAATGTTCAAATGAGTGAGAGGGAGTTTAACTTAATAAGAGAGCTTGAATCTGCTGTTTTAGTTTCATGCAGTGTAAATGAAATTCCTACCTTAACAGGGTGGACTAGAGAAGATCTTTTAGAATTTGGGGTCATGCTTAGTGAACTAGCAGAGAAACACAATATTAATTTATAACAGAATTAAAGCTTGTTAAATTTCTGCCTGATGTTGGGATTTTTTTATCTTTTTTAGATCTGCATCGTAAGTTCAATAATGAACTTGTTTTAACTCACCTTAATAATAACCGGATGTCCAGCAATAAGGTCGCTGATAAAAGCGTTGAGGGGATTGTTGGAAAAGAAACTGATACACAATTAGTGCTAGATACTTTTGTATCAGATGTTACTACTCATAATAAACAAACAGGACAGTTAAATGCAAAAAAAACAGGTATTTCTGGCGCTCATAACCAAGATGCTTTTTTAGAATCAATTGAAATGACAGAGGCTAAAATTGTTGGTCCTAAATATACAGATGCACGTTTTCCTGGTTTGATTGAGTATGAATTTCAGCTACCAGCTAGAGCAGCAAACGGACCAAATGCAGGTAAAATTATTCGTTTTAAAAAAGCTGAAAAGAAAACGACCTATGATCCAGCAAGACTTTCCGATGCAAAAGTAGCAGATATGTCAAATAAAGCAGCGAAAAAAGCGGAAAATTATTTTAGAAATAATCCAGATAAAAGAGAATGTTCTGTGCAAATTGATTGATATTGGTTCACTGTAACAAAAAATCAAAGCACAGGTAAAATAAGCAATGCATTTCTTACAATACCAGAGAGGAATATAAAATGAATCATAATTTAACATGGTTAAATAAAATAGCAAAAGAAATAGAAGAACAAGGAGGAGGTGATTTATATTACTTAATCGAGACGATGTACAAAGAGCATAAAATGAATCTTTTACAATTTATTTATGATGCATCACGAGGTATTGGATGCGATGTACATGAGGGTTTGGGATATGCGTTAGATGAAGGTTATGAAGACCCACAAGATTTCAAAAGTGTTGATTTTTATGTTGGAGAGATGGATAGCTCAGAGCTTTCCCCACAAAAATTTGTTGAACTTATGCAAATAATATCAAATAGCTATATTGAAGCGCATCCTAAAGATAAAGATTCAATCGAATTTTATATGAATAAATTAAGAGAACGTTATTCAAAGTAAATAGTAAAATCCCTCACATAATTAGTGGGGGAGCATGTTTTATTTATTAAAATTAACAAGAAAAATTTAACAATTAGCTTATCTTGTTTGATTTTTATCGCATTAATTCTGGCAATATCAGTATCATTATAACGGATAGCTTGCCGAAATCACCAGACATCAGCCACGCCGTTATCGTTATGATAACGCCGGTCAGTTACACACAGTGACTTACCCTGAGGTCAATCCCAAGCAACATCATGCTGAAAAAGTCGAGCAGTTTGATTATGGCCAAATTTACCTTTATTATTTTGATAAACTAAATGAAAAAGCATTAAAGTTATTACACAATAGCCAACAACCATTAATGGGTACAGATGGTATTTTAACGCCATGATCGAACAATGCTACGTCTATTTGTAAAGTGATTTATCCCACTACTCTAATTCGCTACCCAATTGATTAACTAGGTATTCTACTTCGTTATGTGCTGTCGTTGGGTAAACGATAATCCATAAATTATCATCCCCCGATATGACATTAGCAAGATTAAAACCTTGTTTTTTAAGTTCTCGATTAAAATCTGCTAATACTCCATCATTTGAAACAGTTGTGCGGTTATCGTAATGACGCATATTCGGGAACGAAACACGGTTAACACCAAAATTATTGAGTAATAGATCTGCAATCCCTAATTTAAGCTCATCAACGCTTTCTTTCCAATCGATTTGTAGCATAAATTCTGGTTGTAATATATCGCCCAATATCTCAACTTGGCGAAAGGCGATCAGTTCGTCTTCACTCACTAAATAATCTGTTTCAAATTCCTCATCCTCGTCTTCATCCCATTCATAATGATCAATCACATCATTAATCCATTGTAAATCAAGGCTGTTAGTTAAAAGCGCTACTAATTTTTTTAAGTCTTGCCTAAATTCATCTGTAATAAGCCATTGCATATAATATTCCTTTCTATTCTAATTGATTTTTTTACTATTGAACTTGTTGCTTTTATTATAAAGCAAATGATATTGTCAAATTAACCTTGTGTAAATATCCCAGACTTAACACACAAGCCACCTAGAAAATTAAGCTGCTTGTTTTAGGAGATAGTTATATTATCAACTAAAGGTAACAGTTAACTCTATTGCCAAGATCCATACTTAAGATGATTATGCTACAAAAATAATTCAGAAAAGATATTGATTTTATTTGATTTTTTATTTTATAAAATGATAATAAATAATAACATAAATTCTTTTGTCACAATACTACCTAAAAAGAGTTGGAATATTTTCAGAAGCCGAAGATACCAACAAAACAAACTTGATACAGACACCATTAGCTTTAGTGATATCAAAAACAAGCTGTATTTAATGTTAACTATATCTGGGTAAGTGGCGGTACAGATGGCATTGGTTCATTTTTTGGCGAGGATGAATGGTTAGTGCCTTAATATATACTAGGGGTAGGATATGCCGAAGCGTCTGTAATGCGAATGGTGCAGTCATCATGCTATCAGAAGCAGAAACCTACTGAAGTTAGCATAAAGTAACTTCAGTAGGAATTTCCGTCCTTTAGGGCAGGGAGGTGACAAAATTTGGATAGATAAAGTGAATGCAAAATCTATTTTATTATTACCCGCTCTGCTGATGTAGCCTGTTTAATTTCACCCAATAGCCATGCTGTTTCACCATGGTTATTTAGTAAGGCAATTGTTTTATCGACCCATGGTTTTGGTATGGCAATAATTAAGCCAACACCACAATTAAAGGTGCGATACATTTCATGGCGGCTAACATTGCCTGCTTTTTGTAACCAATTAAATATAGCAGGCCATTGCCAACTTGCTTCATTAATTATCGCTTGAGTATTTTCAGGTAACACACGAGGAATGTTTTCCCAGAAACCACCGCCTGTTATATGTGCTATTGCATGGATATCAACTTGTGTAATTAAATCAAGTATGGGTTTAACATAGATTTTAGTCGGTGCTAGCAAGTGATCGGCAAGTGGTTTGCCGTCTAACTGTTCAGTGGCAGGGTTTACACCACTGACTTCAATAATTTTACGTACTAACGAATAGCCATTAGAATGAGTACCGCTTGAAGCTAATGCGATTAATGCATCGCCATCTTGCACTTTGCTACCGTCTATCATAGCTGATTTTTCAACTACACCAACACAAAATCCCGCTAAATCGTAGTCGTTACCTTGATACATATCTGGCATTTCGGCAGTTTCGCCGCCAACTAAAGCACACCCTGATTGTTTACAGCCTTCTGCAATGCCTGTTACTACTGTTGCTGCAACATCGACATCGAGTTTTCCTGTGGCATAATAATCAAGAAAGAATAAAGGTTCAGCACCTTGCACAATCAGGTCATTAACGCACATTGCCACTAAATCAATACCAATTGATTCATGGCGGTTTAAATCCATTGCCAGGCGTAATTTGGTACCCACGCCATCCGTGCCCGATACCAAAATTGGCTCTTTGTATTTTTGTGGAATAGCACATAACGCGCCAAAACCACCCAATCCCCCCATAACTTCGGGGCGCTTAGTTTCTTTTACAACCGATTTGATGCGATTAACAAGTTCATTGCCGGCGTCAATATCGACACCAGCATCTTTATAACTAAGAGAGTTGTTATGTGACACGGCAAGTTCCTTCCAATAAAAAATTGCTGTTTATTTTAGCAAGGATGATATTGATTGGCGATCTATTATTAGATAAAAGAATTGATTAATTAAAATAATTAATTGTTTTCAAACCAACTTTCTAAAATAATGATTGCGGAAGTCGCATCTACATGACCTTTTTCAAGTGCCCGATAACCGCGAGAAGCAAAAATATGTGATTTAGCTTCAACGGTTGATAATCGTTCATCTTGTAAATGGACTTGATAACCAAACATACCATGTAAACGGTTAGCAAATTTACGTGCTCGGGCGGTGAGCGGTTGCTCTGTGCCATCCATATTTAAAGGCAACCCGACTACTAAAAAATCGGGTTTCCACTCGTTTAAGACCTTTTCGATTGTTTGCCAGTTAGGAATGCCATCGCGTGCCTTAAATGAGCATAAAGGGCTAGCTGTTTTAGTGATATCTTGGCCAATAGCTGCACCAATACTTGCTGTGCCAAAATCAAATGCGATAATCGTTGCCATTGGTTATGCATTTCCCATTTGGTGTGAAATAGTATTCATATTAATGCCGAGCGATTCTGCTGCTTTTTGCCAACGTTCATTGATGGCAAGTTCAAAAATAATTTTAGGATCTGTATCGGCAACTAACCAATTGTTTCGTGCTACTTCTTCTTCGAGTTGTAGCGATTGCCAGCTGGTATAGCCTAGTGCGAGCAATATATCTTTTGGCTGTTTAGGAGAACCGATAGTTTTTAATAAATCAAGAGACGTTGTAATCATCACATCGTCAGAAATTTGTATGCTTGATGAAAAACCTTGCTGTGGCGTGTGCAAAATAAATCCTTGTTCCTCAGCAATAGGACCACCAGCGAAAACGGGCTGTTCCAGTTCAGCACAATTTTTGCTTGCTGTTATATCTAAACGTGTCAGTACTGTTGATACATTAAGTTCTAATATCGGTTTATTAATGGTGATACCCATAGCACCATCGCGGTTATGCTCACAAATGTAGATAACCGAGCGACTAAATGTTGGGTCGCTTATCGTTGGCATAGCGATGATAAAATGATTTTTTAAATTCATATGTTCACATTTTTAGTAGTTTATAACGCGCATTTACCAATTTTAACTTTATGCTCAACATTACAGCGCATTAATAGCTCAGGCTCTCCGGTTTCTTCGTTGATTGATTCTGATACAATATTAAAATCCTGAGAAAGAAAAAAATCAATCGCTGCGATATTTTTTTTATAAACATGCACTAGCAGTTCATTATGGCGTTGTTTTGCTTTTTCAACGAGTGCTTTACCTGTCCCTTGTCGGCGAAAAGCCTCATCAACAAATAAACCTGAAATATAATTTTCAGTTATGCCAATAAAACCTTTTACTCCATCAAGATCTTGAACATATAATGTCGACATAGGAATGAGCATTTTTACTAATTCATAATTTTGTTTGAAAAATTGAGGATCAATAAAACGATGTGCTTGTTCATTACCTTCTAGCCATATAGCCATGACTTTATCTAAATCTGCTGTTTTATATTCTCTAATCATTTTTTGCTCTACTTATTTAATCGACGTTCAATGGCACCTATCAACATACCTGTAATGGAAAGATTTGGGTTTTTTGCCTCAATTTCACGAACACAAGTGGGACTTGTTACGTTAATTTCAGTTAGCTTATCGCCAATAATATCTAAACCAACAAATAGTAAGCCTTTTTCTTTTAACATTGGGGCAATACTTTTGGCAATATGCCAATCACTTTCACTTAATGCTCTTACTTCTCCGTGCCCACCTGCGGCAAGGTTACCTCGAGTTTCCCCTTTTTGTGGAATTCTTGCTAAACAATAAGGTACAGGCTCACCATCGACAACCAAAACACGTTTATCCCCATCTGTTATCTCTGGTATGTAAGTTTGAGCCATGCAGTAACGTGAGTTGTGCTCAGTTAAGGTTTCAATGATAACCGATACATTTGGATCGTCAGCTTTAATTCTAAAAATTGATGCTCCACCCATACCGTCAAGTGGCTTTAAAATGATATCGTTATGCTCTTGATAGAAGGATTTAATCTGTTGAGTTTGACGAGTAACCAATGTTTCAGGCGTAAATTTTGCAAACCATGCAGTAAACAATTTTTCGTTACAATCACGTAAACTTTTAGGCTTATTTACTACTAATACGCCTTTTGCCTCAGCACGTTCTAGAATATAGGTTGCATAAATAAATTCGGTATCAAATGGGGGATCTTTACGCATTAATATTACATCAAGATCACTTAAGGGTATGGTTTGTTCATTGTTCATATCGAACCAATGGTGATCATCATTATAAACAGTTAATGTCCGTGTTGTCGCATAAGCTTCACCATTGCGTAAGAAGAGATCATTCATTTCCATATAAAAAAGTTGATACCCTCGCTTTTGTGCCTCAAGTAACATGGCAAAACTGGTGTCTTTTTTTATTTTGATATGACTAATTGGGTCCATTACAATGCCCAGTTTTATCATAATAACTCCTTACTGATTTTATCTATTCAATTGGGTTTTTATATTAAAATATAGGTATTACTTGAAGCGCTTTGTCAAGGCTTAATGGTAATACCCAAAATAATGCTTGCTGTTATCATACTCGTTACTAAGCCAGTTGCAAAGTAATCATTACTTATCAGCTATATTCTGCTGTGTTTATCCAAGATCGCCTAAGTGCACTTGTAATGCGGTAAGCGCTGTGAGCGCAGCGGTTTCTGTTCGTAACACTCTTGGTCCGAGTAAAATATCTGTAAAATGATAGTCATGCGTCATGCTAATTTCATTGTCAGACAATCCACCTTCTGGCCCAATTAATAAATAAATTTTTTTATGCTCATTGGCTAATTGTTTTATGCCGTGTTTAGCTTTAGGGTGTAAATTGAGTCTTAATCCTTCCGTTAAACTTGCACACCAGCTTTCTAATTTTATGACGGGTTTGATTTCAGGAATTATATTGCGTCCACACTGTTCACAAGCTGAAATCACAATTTTTTGCCACTGTTGTGTTTTTTTATCTAATCTTTCGGTATCGAGCTTAACTCCACAACGTTCAGAAAGTAGTGGCGTTATACTACTGATACCTAACTCAACCGATTTCTGAATAGTAAATTCCATTTTTTCGCCGCGTGATATCACTTGCCCCAAATGGAGCTCTAATGGCGATTCGCGATTATCTAAAACGGACGAAGCTGTTTTGACTGTAACCGATTTTTTATTGACTTCATGAATAATTGCAGGGGTAATATGATTAGATCCATCAAATAAGATAATTTTTTCACCGACCTTCATTCTTAATACACGAATAAGGTGGTTAAACGCATTATCATCCAAGGTAATAAGGCTATCTTGCTCAATAATAAAAGGTTGAAAAATTCGAGTCATAATTACGGATATTTAGTATTATTTAAAATAAATTATAGCGTAATTTAACAAGATTCGGTAATCTCTATTTAATGTAATTAGGCATTTGGAATCGGGTATGAATACATATAGCAAAGATAGGGTACTGATTGAAGGATTAACTGTTCTAACAACCATCGGCGTCTATGATTGGGAAAAGACCATCAAGCAAAAGTTAATTCTCGATCTTGAAATGGCATGGAATAATAAACCTGCTGGCGAAAGCGATAATGTATCGCTTTGTTTAGACTATTTTAAGGTTAGCCAAACGATAACACACTTTATTCAATCTTCGAAATTTGAGCTGATTGAATGTGTAGCAGAGCGAGTCGCTGAAATGATTATTAAACAATTTTCTGTTAATTGGTTGAAAGTTAAAGTATCTAAACCAACAGCAATAGCGAATGCTCGGAATGTTGCTGTAATTATTGAACGTACAGCAAATTACTAAACTAAATTGATTGTCAAAGAAGGCTATCAGGATGGCGAATCAAAAACAAGATTTAACGGTTCAAAAAAAACATCATACTGCTAAAGGGTTTAAGCATGATGCATCTTTTAAAATTAAAATTGGCGAGTTTTTACGTTGGCGTTTTAAGCGTAAAGTATTACCACCTAAAGCAGGTTATCATACTTTTAACCAAACATGGTTTGAGCCAATCAATCTCAGTTTACCTGATGATAGAGTTTGGTGGATTGGCCACTCAACAACATTGATTCGTTTAAACGGTAAGATGATTTTAACTGATCCTATCTTTTCTAAGCGGGCTTCACCTTCGCAATTCATAGGACCTAAACGGCGAACACCGCCAGCTTTAGATATTGAACAATTGCCGCAGATTGATTTTATTGTTATTTCACATAACCATTATGATCATCTTGATTCTCAAAGTATTCAGCAATTATTGGCTCGTTTCCCTCATGTTGTCATTATGGTTCCGCTTGGTTTAAAAAGAACATTACTAAAGTGGGGGGCTAAGAACACTATTGAATTAGATTGGTGGGATTGTAAAACTATTGATGGGCTTACTTTTTCTGCTACCCCAGCTGTACACTGGAGCAATCGAGGATTGTTTGATGTGAATAAAGCATTATGGTGTGGTTGGATGATTCAATCTAAGATTGCTAATCAAACAAAAACAGTCTATTTTATGGGGGATACTAGCTATTGTGTTGAATTAAAAGAGATTGCTAGGCGTTTTCCTTCAATCGATTTGGCATTAATACCTATTGGTGCTTATGCGCCACGTTGGTATATGAAATCACAGCATATTGACCCCAAGCAAGCTGTTCAACTGTACGATGAATTACAATGCCATTCAGCCATAGCTATTCATTGGGGAGCATTTGAATTAGCTGACGAGCCATTAGATGAACCATGCCAGTTATTAAATAAATATAAAGCAAACCGCCACTTTAATCTATTAAAAATAGGTGGCACTTTGGCTATTAATCACATTCATTCTGAATTAAAATAATTCCCATAAAAAAAACAGCAATGCTGTTAAATATTTAATGCGTTTGCCCAAAAAAGGAGAATGAAATGAAAGCTACAGTTATTGGTTTGTCTTGTTTGATGTTTAGCTTGGCATTAGTTGGATGTGGAGGTAAAAATGATGAAGGTAAAACTTATCATTGGTCAAAAGCTCACGGCGTTTTAGAAGATTGTCGTGGGGTGATGAGTAAATCACAACAATGTGAAACGAATTCAAACAATCAACAATATCTATTTAAAATCGATAAATACTAATATGAGTGCGTGGCTTATTTATGCGCTACTTTCCGCTATTACTGCGGCATGCGTAGCTATTTTAGGAAAAATCGGCTTACAGCACCTTGATGCAAACACAGCAACCGCAATTCGTGCTATTGTCATGGCTATTTTTTTAGTTGGGGTGGTTGCTGTTCAAGGTAAATTAAGCCTTATCAACACGTTTTTTAATGATAAAAAGGCGTTATTTATTATTGCACTAAGTGGCATTGCCGGTGCGCTATCTTGGCTATTTTATTTTATGGCGATTAAAGAGGGCAAAGTATCGCAAGTTGCGCCAATTGACAAGTTAAGCGTAGTTTTTGCTGTTGTATTTGCTGCTATTTTATTTGGTGAAAAGGTTTCGCTATTAGCTGGTGTTGGGGTTGCTATGATTGCCGTAGGCGCGATATTAGTTGCACTATTTTAATTATATCTCAACTTATTATCTGCCAGCAGGGGTATACCGTTATATAGTAATAAACCAATATAACGATATGTTAATAATGTTACATACAGCCTATTTACACAACTAAATCATACACATAATAAATGTGCATGACTATTATGGTAAATAATGCAAATGAGTATTTAAATCACGCTTACTTTAGTAAACGATTAAATAGCTCAACCGTTACTTGCTCCCCTTTGCTGACATTACCACGATCCTGTTCAAGCACAATAAAACAATTAGCTTGCTTAAATGATTGTGTTATATGCGATCCTTGATGCCCTGTTGTGCTAACTTCTAACTCACCTTGTGCATTTATTTGTAAAATACCACGTTGAAAGTCTACTCTACCAAGGCTCTTTTTAAGATTGGTTGCAGTGCTTACTTTAAAGGTTAAATCAATAGCTGATGCGTCAACCCCTGAAAGAGCTAAAATTAGTGGTTGTACTAATTGATAAAAGGTCACTAAAGTTGAAACAGGATTGCCGGGCAAACCACAAAATAGCGCCTCGCCAATGTTGCCAAAGGCAAAAGGCTTGCCAGGTTTCATCGCAATTTTCCAAAAGCTGATTTTGCCAAGCGCTTCTAAAGCCACTTTAGTATAATCTGCATCGCCCACAGAAACGCCACCGCTGGTGATGACTAAATCAGCTTGATTCGATGCGGCTATCAACGCTTGTTTGATTTGGGTTGGGTCATCAGAAATGATACCAAGATCGACGATGTCACAGTTAAGCTCAGTTAATAATAATTTTAGCGTGAAACAGTTACTATCATAAATAGCGCCATTACCAGCTAAAGGCTCACCAATTGGTGTTAATTCATTACCTGTTGATAAGATGGCTACTTTCAGTTTTTTAAAAACCAAAACTTCACTAATGCCCAATGTCGCAAGGGTTGATAGTATGGGAATGGTTAATTTTTCCCCTTTGTTCACAGCGACAGTGTCTTTTTTTATATCTTCGCCCATATGGCGGATATTATCGCCAACTTTTACCTCATTTAAAAAAGTGATACCTAGCTCCGATTTTTCGGTCTGTTCTTGCATCACTACTGCATCAGCATCATTTGGTACGGGGGCTCCAGTCATAATACGTAAACAAGTACCTTGTGGCCAATTAAGATTACTTATATCATCGCCAGCTAAAATAATGCCCGCTATAGGTAATAATTTAGATTGATTAACATCGGATAATCTAACGGCATACCCATCCATCGCTGAGTTATTAAAGCTTGGCACATTAATCGGCGACATTACCGGTTCAGCAGTGATACGTCCTAATGCATCGAACAAAGAAACTTTTTCGCAATTGAGTGATTTTATGGCTGATGCGCTTTGGAGCATTTGCTGTTTGGCTTGTTGAAATGTGAGTAACATAAAAGTGTGCCTTCCTTATGTTTATGAAGCTATTATTTGATCTTGTTAAGAAATTTTAGGAAATGTATCTGTTTTAGTAAAAATCACTTTTTTATCAAGATTGAATTGATCTTTATGATTGCTAATATAACAACGTCGCCAAAAGGCGACGTCAAATCATTAGCTATACATTAAATAAGAAGTTCATAATATCGCCATCTTGCACAACATAATCTTTACCCTCAGCACGCATTTTGCCCGCTTCTTTTGCACCTTGTTCACCGCCGTATTTAATAAAATCTTCAAAAGCGATAGTTTGAGCGCGAATAAACCCTTTTTCAAAATCAGTATGAATCTTACCTGCTGCTTGTGGTGCCGTATCGCCAACCGAGATTGTCCATGCCCGAACCTCTTTAACACCTGCTGTAAAGTATGTTTGTAAATTAAGCAAACTATATCCTGCACGAATCACGCGGTTTAGGCCAGGTTCAGTTAACCCTAAATCTTGCATAAATTCGTCACGATCAGCATCATCAAGCTCAGCAAGCTCGGCTTCAATTGCGGCACATACAGGTACAACTATGGCCTTTTCTTGTTCAGCAATGGCTTTGACTTTATCTAAATAAGGGTTGTTTTCAAAACCATCTTCATTCACATTAGCGATATACATGGTTGGTTTTAGGGTTAAAAAGCTCAGGTATTTAATTGCATCAAGCTCTTCTTTACTTAAATCAAGCTGCAATAATTTTTTACCTTGCTCTAAATGTGGTAAGCATTTTTCAAGGATTTCTAATTCAAATTTGGCCTCTTTATCGCCACCTTTGGCACGTTTTTGTAGGCGCGTTATTGCACGTTCGCAAGCTTCAAGATCGGATAGGGCAAGTTCAGTATTAATAATCTCGATATCTTCAGCAGGATCGATCTTGCCAGCGACGTGAATGATATTATCATTTTCAAAACAACGTACAACATGACCAATGGCTTCAGTTTCACGAATATTAGCTAAAAATTGATTACCTAAACCTTCACCTTTCGACGCACCTTTAACTAAACCTGCAATATCAACAAATTCCATAGTAGTTGGCAATGTGCGTTGTGGTTTAACAATTTTTGCCAGTTCATCTAAACGTGGATCGGGCATCGGCACAACTCCAGTGTTTGGCTCGATAGTACAAAACGGAAAGTTAGCCGCTTCAATGCCAGCTTTAGTTAGTGCGTTAAAAAGCGTTGACTTACCCACATTAGGTAGTCCGACGATACCACATTTAAATCCCATATTGTTTGTTACCTTTTATCATAAATGTCTTAAAAATAAGGGGGAGATTATATACTAAATTGTGCTATTTATGCCAATGTTCTTAGCGATAAATCTACGAGGAATTAAACAAATTAACAGTTACTATTTATTGTTTATTACCAAGCTTAGTTTATTACCAAGTTAATATTTGCTGTATACTGGCCGTAACCCACCCACTTAGTCATTTAGTTATTGTTCTGTATTCAAACCAATTTGGTAAAGTTGATTCTTTTTAAGTCCATATATTTCAGCGGTAATAGCTGCTGCTTTTTTTAATGGCAGTTCTTTTTGCAATAGTTTAAGAGTACCAATCGCCTTTGGATCAATATCTTCCTCTGATTTTGTATGGCCTTGCACGATTAACACAAATTCACCTTTTTGGCGGGCAGGATCTTCATTTAACCAATTTATCAACTCATTAACCTTAAAACTGACAATAGTTTCCCACGTTTTGGTTAGCTCTTTAGCCAAAATAATTGGCTTATCAGCGCCCCAAATAGTTTGCATATCATTAAGCGTGTCTAATAAGCGATGAGTCGATTCATAAAAGATGATTGTGCGTGGTTCGTCTAATAAATGGGTAAGGTAATCTTGGCGTGCTTTAGTTTTAGCGGGTAAAAAACCTTCATAAATAAATTTATCTGACGGTAATCCTGAAGCACATAAAGCTGTTATCGCAGCGCAAGCGCCAGGAATTGGTACGACTTTAATGCCATTTTCGTGACATGCTTTAACCAAATGATATCCTGGATCGTTAATTAATGGCGTACCTGCATCGGAAATCAACGCAATGGATAACCCTGATTTGAGTTTCTCGATGAGTATATTGGATTTTTCTTGTTCATTATGATCATGCAAAGCAAACAGCTTCGCTTTAATTCCAAGATGTTGTAAAAGTAAGCCACTATGACGCGTATCTTCAGCCGCAATAAGATCGACGCTTTTAAGTATATCGATCGCTCTAAGCGTAATATCATCTAAATTTCCGATGGGGGTAGCAACAATATATAAAGTCATTATTTTTAATCACATTAAATTTTTATAGAAAGATAGTAAAGATACTGTACGAAACCTCATTTTATTGTATATACTCACTACTTTCAAAATAAATTCAACTAGTCTGAGTAAATTAGTTAACAAATATAAGTTAAAATAACTTGCTTATGACTAGAATTTGTTTATGGCAACAATATGCGTGTGCAGCCTTAGTTGATAAAGTGGTTAACCTAAATTAAAAGTGAATCGTATCAGGTTCAATTAATTTGAGTATGCATCGTTATTTTATGAAAATGATATGCTGACAAGCTAAATATTAACTAAAATCATAAAGAACTAAATAAAATTATTGATTTACTTAATAAGTAATCAATATAATAGCTTTTTACTATAAAAACGCTAAAATGTGCAAATATCCCCATATGTGCTGAAAATAGTATTTTGCATAAAATAACTAAAAATGAAATTCGAGAATGAAAGGTGTTGCTTTGAAAAAAATACTGACATTAAGTTGCTTAAGTTTGTTAGCGGCTGCTTGTACTCAAACCGAGCAAGCCGAAATTGAAGATATTTCGGGAGCAGGTGGAGCATCAACGTCTTCTGTTTACACCAAACCACCTGCGAATATTTCAACGGGTGGTAGAGCCTCTTCTATACCTTCATCAAGACAAACGACAACGTCCAATACAAATACCGCTAACGACACTCATTCTATAAGTGCTAACAGTAATGATACGGTAATTAGCAACGAGCGTATTGTTTATAACCGTAATTATGACGAAATACCTAAAGGTGGATATCAAGGCGATACTTATACTGTAAAACGTGGGGATACATTGTTTTATATTGCGTGGGTAACAGGTAACGATTACCGTTCACTAGCGGCTAAAAATAATATCAAAGAACCCTTTGCCGTTAATGTTGGGCAAGTGTTAGATGTTAGTGGTGGTACAGTTGTCGTAACCCAAAAAACCACTACACACCCAGCAACATCGAATAAAGTTAATAGCAATAATACTACTATCGCAATGGGGCAAGCCAAAACGAGACCAACGATCACTAAAACAACAACGACTTCGATTACCAAAACAGATAAAAATCAACAACCAACGACAATCGAAAAGACGGAAACTATTACTGAGCCGTTAGATAGTTCTTCTGACATTATACCAACTCGTACCTCAAAAGTGAATGTGGCTAATATTTCATGGCAATGGCCAGCACGGGGTAAGATTGTTGAAAAATTCTCAAATACAAGTAAAGGTATTGATATATCAGGCTCAGTTGGGGCTAAAGTCATGGCGGCGGCTGATGGGCGTGTTGTTTATTCGGGCAATTCATTACCCGGTTATGGTAATTTAATTATTATTAAACATAATGATGATTATTTAACAGCGTATGCGCACAATCAATCTATATTAGTAAAAGAACAGCAAGCGGTGCGTGCAGGTGAACAAATTGCTACAATGGGGGCTACGGGCACTTCGTCGGTTAGGTTACACTTTGAAATTCGATATAAAGCGCAATCAGTTGATCCATTAAAATACTTACCAAGAAAATAAATGTTTTGAATTAAGCATTTTAATTCAAAACAAATAGGCAGGCATGGTTGCATATACCACTTGCCTATAAACCAAATACACTTAAAATTTAATTATACGTAATAAAGGAGTTATACTCATGGCTGTAAAAAAATTAGTGTTAATTCGACATGGAGAAAGTGTTTGGAACCAAGAGAACCGTTTTTGTGGTTGGACTGACGTTGATTTATCTGATAAAGGCAATAAAGAAGCTGCTGAAGCGGGTAAATTACTAAAAACAGAAGGTTTCACATTTGATTATGCTTATACTTCAGTATTAAAACGCGCTATTCACACATTATGGCACGTTCTAGACGAAGTTGATCAAGCATGGTTACCCGTTGAAAAAAGTTGGAAATTAAATGAACGCCATTATGGTGCATTACAAGGTTTAAACAAAGCAGAAACCGCAGCAAAATATGGCGATGAGCAAGTAAAATTATGGCGTCGTGGTTTTGCCATTACCCCTCCTGCACTTGAAAAATCAGATGAACGTTTTCCTGGACATGATTCACGCTACAGCAACTTACCTGAAGCAGAATTACCACTAACGGAAAGTTTAGCATTGACTATTAAACGTGTACTTCCTTATTGGGAATCAACAATTGCGCCACGCGTAGCTAAAGGGGAGCGTGTTATTATTGCCGCTCACGGTAATTCACTACGTGCACTAGTAAAACATTTAGATAACATCAGTGATGATGATATTATTGAGCTTAACATCCCAACAGGGGTGCCGTTAGTGTATGAATTTGATGACAATATGAAAGTCATTAAACACTATTATCTCGGTAATGCTGATGAAATCGCTGCAAAACAAGCGGCTGTTGCAAACCAAGGTAAAGCAAAATAATTATTTCTTAAAGTTAAAAAAGGTAGGTTGTTTAACTTACCTTTTTTATTTCCTACATCACAGCTTTTATTCATTATTTTTATTCATTGTTTTTATTTTGAGAGCGTTATTTTGTCTAAGATCTATTATATATATGGCGTAATGAATGCCGGAAAATCCACCGAACTACTACAAATTGATCACAACTACTTAAGTAATAACATGCAAACATTACTACTTAAGTCATCGGTTGATACACGTGATTCGGCTGTCGAAATCGTCTCTCGCTTAGGGTTACGCAAAAAAGCATTACTGCTTGATGACACGACTGTTGATGCCATCATTGAACATATCAAACAAAACCAATATGCCTGCATATTGATTGATGAAAGTCAGTTTTTATCGCGCAACACCATCTGGAAGCTCTCTGATGTGTGTGATGAATATAGCGTCCCAATTATGTTCTTTGGTATTAAAACCGATTATATGGGGCATCTGTTTGAAGGATCTAAAACGCTACTTGAAATTGCCGACAATTTTAGAGAGCTTAAAACCGTATGCTGGTGTGGAAAAAAAGCCACCATGATTTTATTAGAAGGGCAAGATGGTCAAATTGTTAAATTTGGCAATTCCATTCATCTGGGTGATAGTGAATACCATTCAGTATGCCGAAAACACTGGAAGGTTGGGCAAATTAGGCCTAAAAACTGATATTTTAAACATTTCACACTGATTTTAAGTCAATAAATTACGCTTATAAGTTGATTTATTTGATGCTAAAAAAGTGTGAATGACCTCTCATTTTTACCATTTTCTTTTATTGCTTCTTCGGTTTTTATGTCATATTGACTGAAACGATTCAGTATTAACTTATTAACGATGAGGTCTTACCATGAAAATCAAAATTGTTTCATTAGCAGTGTTACTTAGTTTGGCTAGTTATCATGCCAATGCGAAAGAATTTGTATTGACTGATAATGAAAACGGCCTTGCTAAAGGGAATTGGTCGGTTTCAAGCCAAGCTTTAGGTGTAAAAGGTAAAATGTTTACTATTGAAAATACCGTGCTTAAAGGTGGTAAACAAGATGGTACTGAAGTTTTAACTATTTCTAGTGATAACTTCACGATTAAATTAAGCCCAACTCGAGGATTAGGTATCTTGTCGGTTGTTGGTGATGGTGTTCGTATGGGCTGGGATTCGCCAGTAAATGAAATTGTTCACCCCAAATATATTAATTTAGAAAGTCGTGGAGGCATAGGTTGGCTAGATGGTTT
Source organism: Gilliamella sp. Nev5-1 (assembly GCF_001690895.1). Taxonomy (NCBI): domain Bacteria; kingdom Pseudomonadati; phylum Pseudomonadota; class Gammaproteobacteria; order Orbales; family Orbaceae; genus Gilliamella; species Gilliamella sp. Nev5-1. Next base: position 18,164 of record NZ_LZHO01000007.1, read on the forward strand.
TAACGAAATGATGGTGCGCTGTGGTTTTGAGTGGACAGGTCATGCGGTGCAAGCTGATGGTATGATGTATACGCTCCATGGCCGTGCGCAAAACACGCCGGTATCTAAATTAATGGTGGATATTGCCGATAAAGCGCCATACACCATTACAGTTAAAGGTTTAATCAAAGAAAATACGTTCAAAAAAAGTAACCTAGAAACGTGGGCATCACTTAGCTATGTACCAGGAAGTAGTGAGTTTACCGTGCATGATGTGGTGACTAATAAAAGTGATTATACACGCGATTACCAAATTATCTACCATAGCAATTTTGGTACGCCAATTCTTGAAGAAGGTGCACAGTTTGTTGCGCCAGTAAAAGAAATCTCACCATTTAACGATTATGCTAAAAATGGTTTAAACACATGGCAAACTTATTTAGGACCAACAAAAGGCTTTGATGAAATGGTATTTAATGTGTATCCTTTCGCTGATAGCAACGGTCAAACTCAAGTAATGGTAACTAACAAAGCTGGCGATAAAGCCGCTGGTATTGCTTATAATATTAAACAGTTGCCTGTCCTTTCGTTGTGGAAAAACACTGACACACTGAAACAAGGTTATGTCACAGGTTTAGAGCCAGGTACTAGCTTTGCTTATCCAGTAACTATTGAGCGTGAACAAAAACGTGTTCGACAACTTGAGCCAGGACAAAGTGCAGAATTTACCTTAATTTATAGTTTATTATCGAATAAAGATGATGTAACAAAATATGCAAAAAAAATCGAGGCTATTCAAGGTAACCAACAAACTAAAGTTGTTAATGAACCCATGGCTAAAGAATAATTCACTAAAAATGGCTGCCAAAATCTGATGTTGGTAGCCATCAATACTGCTTAATAACTTAACCTCCGCTTCTTAATTTATTTATTATCAATGTATCAATAAAGTTAAGAATCACCTGCTGTCTACTTGATTCGCTACGCATATATAGGTATAGTCACTATCCTTGATAGCTGGCTTTAATATCGCTTGTTATGAGCAGTATAATGTTATAAGTTGACTGTTTAATAATTAATGATTTTATCGCAATTGGATATTAATACAGGAATAGACATGACAACGCGTCGAATAATAATTGGCATTAGTGGTGCAACAGGAATTGCTTATGGAATAAAAGCGTTAGAGCTATTAAAACCAATGGACATCGAAACTCATCTTGTTATTTCTAAAGCAGCACAAATAACAAGTGCATACGAAGTTCCTAACATGAATATAAAACAAATCGAAGCACTTGCGGATAAAGTGCATTCCATTAACAATATTGGTGCTGCAATTGCTAGTGGCTCTTATAAAACAATCGGCATGCTAGTTGCTCCTTGCTCAATGCGTTCATTATCGGCGATTGCTAATAGCTTGTCAGATAATTTACTGACTCGTGCTGCTGATGTCGTATTAAAAGAGCGACGTCGGTTAGTCTTAATGATTAGAGAAACACCACTTCATTTGGGGCATATTAAAAATATGGAATTAGTCACATTAATGGGGGGCGTGATATTTCCACCCGTGCCAGCACTTTATCAGCATATTAGTAGTATTGATGACATGATCACCCACAGTGTAGCTAGGGCGCTTGATTTGTTTGGCATGGACGTTCCATCGCTACCTCGGTGGGGTGAAGATCTGCACCTTAACGTTAAACCTGAATAACGTCAATCGAATCCAGAAAATATGCAAACGGATCCTAGAATTATTAAATTCATCAAAAAGCATCATGTATTATCGCTTCACGTCATCTTACCAGACAACAAACCATGGGCATGTAATGCCTTTTATGCCTTTGATGAACGTGTAATGTGCTTGTATCTCCTTTCAGAATTAAAAACTGAACATGCTAAAGCCATGTTAACATGTCCACAAGTTGCAGGCACAATTAGTCTGACACCTAAAACGGTTGCCCAAATTCAAGGCATCCAATTTCAAGCTCAAGCAATACAATTACAAAAAGAACAGGCCAAGCACGCTTATGCACAATATTATCAAGCATTTCCGTTTGCTAGAATAATAAAAGCACCAATTTGGTCATTACAGTTACAACGTGTAAAGATGACCAGTAATTTATTGGGATTTGGACGTAAAATCTATTGGAACCGAGAAGAAAAAGATAGTTAGCGTGGTTTTTATATTTTCTAAAAAATATCCATTCACCAATTTTATTTTTAAAAAACAAAATGTTACAAATGATTAGCAAAAAGAGTGCTCTCAAAAAACTTCAATAAAATCAATGTGTTTTCTGACTGATTCTTTGGTGCAAAATGAGCATATTTTTAAGCTACCCACTAATTGTTGGCGGATTGTAAATTGGTATCGAAACAAAAAACACTCTTCACGTTTTTCTACAAAAATTCCCCCCAAAACACTAGCCAAGATTCTTTTTAGCGGTTATACTTTCATCAACTAAAAAAACAAGCTCGCTAAGTGAGCAATCAGTTATAAAAAAGTTAAATAAAACAATAAATTACTTGACAGGTGGAATGTAATGCCGTATCATATTAGACACCAGACACCAGACACCAGACACCAGACACCAGACACCAGACATGGCAGTCCTATGTCTTAAATCTTTCAAATAATGCTGCTGGGCGAGATTTCAGCCTTAGTTCATTCATATCTTCGAAGTTATCGATTAAATTACCCTCAAAACTTGCCACAAAAGTCCTGCTAGCGTTGTCGCTGTTGTTATTATTGCTATCTTCACGGGATTTGTATGCATTATCTCGTGACAATAATCGCACTGATGCAATCATGCTGCCACCAGCGCCCTTTGTTAAGTTTGCAAGGCCAACTTGGGAAAGTAATGAGGCGGATAGTATGAGGCCTCCCGCTCTACCTGGCATATGGAGAGAAGAATTTGATAATATCAACTTTACCAACTGGGCGTGGGATGATGAGGTCTTTAAAGGCGGATTTTTTGTTCGAAGTGTTGATCCCTCATCATATAATTTGAACTTTCCAAGAACGGGGATGGATGGTCTATATTTTTATTTAGATATAGCGGGAGTTGATCCCAGCACGTTAAATTGGCCACCAGTCACGCATGGCGGTATAACAGCCACCGTGAGTTTTGTACCTCCATATTCAAGAGACAATTATAATCTAAATGCATGGGAGTTTCTTGGAGGTATCAAGGTGAAATTAAGAGGACCAGCGGCGACCAAAGATCAAGTACTATCAAGCGCTCCAGCATCAGTAACCCTGCCAACCTTACCGCAGACATTCGAAATAGTGGGTTATGATAGCGATGGTAAGGCGGTAATTAAATATGGTTTTGAATTGCAAAAGTGGTTTGTCTTTCGAAAATGTTATGGATACGATGGTTGCTACATGACTGTTGATGGGAATCGAGTAGCGTTAGGGCAAAAAGAACACGCCGATTGGTGTGATAGTATAGGTTATCGAGTGCCAGCAATAGAAGAGCTGACTAACGCGCAATGTGAAGATAATCCGTGGGGGTACGATCCATGGTATCACGCTAATTTTCCCTGCAATTTAGGAATAGATAGTGCCACACCACATTCACCTAATGAATTTGCCCAACGAAACATAGGACCATTCATTTCTGAGTGGGGCTATCTCAGATTCGCTGGTTGTGGCTCCAGATGTAATGATGAATATGTCTGGACTAGTGATTCTTTGACGACAACACGAGGTCGTCGTTTTTATTTTGTCGTTGCTCCCGAAGGTAACGTCACTTATGGTAGAAGTTTTGAGAATGATAGCTGGGTGACGGCTCTTTGCGTCAATCCTTAGTCTTGAGTATAGGAGGGGAAGGCCAAGGATAAAAGGGCAAAAGTACAATACGCCGCTCAAAAAGCTTTAAGCCAGCTTACAAGCTGGCTAAGTGTTTTTATTGCAAACAAAAGTGCTTTTCAATAAAACAACAAAAAGCAACGCAGTAACCCATAATCTCTCGCGAAAATATCAAGTAAAAACTTAATAAAATCAATGTTTTTTTACTGATTTTTAAGTGCGGAAATGTGCCCTTTTTTATCATCACTAATCTACTATTACCTTTCTCTTGGCGCCATAATATGCCAATAATCAATTAAATCTAAAATTAACAACAAAAACTTAAAGTTAAAAATAACGGATCTAACCCGCTTTAGCATGGTGACTTTCAATCACACTCCATGCATTAAAAAATTTACAAAAAATTAACAAAAAAACTAGCTAAATATTTTTGAAAGACTATAATTTCAACGTTAAAAAATAAGTTCACTTAGTGGGCAAAAAGTAAAAATGAAACGAAAATTTACTTTAAAGGTGGAATGTAATGTTGTATCATTCTAGACATCGGCACTGGCAGCCTTGTGCCATATATCTTTCAAATAATGCTGTTAGACGAATTTTTAGCCTTAGCTCGTTTATATTTTCGAAGTTATCGCTTAAATTATCCTCAAAATTTGCCGCAAAAGTCCTGCTGGCGTTGCCACTGTTGTTATCATTGCCATTTTCATGGGATTTGTATGCATTACCTCGTGACAATAATCGTACTGATGCAATCATGCTGTCATCAGCACCTTTTGTCAGGTTTGTAAGAGCAAATCCAGAGAGTAATGTAGATAATGAGGATGAGTTTGCCCCCTCTCCCTTGCCTGGTGTATGGGTGGATAAATATGAACGCATGGATAACGGTGATGAATACTTTAGAGGTGGGTTTTATGTTCAAAGTACTGATCCTTCATCATATGAGTTGAACTTCCCATCTACGGGGCTTAATGGTCTACATTTTTATTTAGATATAGCGGGAGTTGATCCCAGCACGTTAAATTGGCCACCGGTCAGCCATGGCGGTATAACTGCCAGCGTGGCAGTATTACCTACAGATCCAAACAAGTTGGTGGATTTTGAGTCAGTTTGGAACGAAATAGAGTGGGCTGGAGGCGTTCAGGTTACTTTAACAGGTCCAGTAGCGACCGAAAGTCAAGGAGGCTCGGATAACCCAGGTCCAGTAGCCAAGCCAACTTTGGGCGAGGCATTTGAAATAGTGGGTTATGATGACAGTGGAAATGCGGTAATTAAATATGGCTTTGTCTTGAAAAAGTGGTTTGTTTATCGATACTCAATTGACAACTACCAACTCGTAGATGAGTATTCATCACAGGCCGCATGGTGTGATAGCATAGGCTATGGTATGCCAAGAATAAAAGATCTTACCAACGCGAAATGTAATGTTGATCCTAGCGTGGATGATGATTGGACTCATTGGGATTTTAAGAATTTTGGCGTTATGTTCCCTTGTCGCCCTAGATTAGAAAGTGCTAAACCACATTCATCAATTTATTTCGCCCAGCGAAACATAGGCTCATTTTTTCCAGAGTGGGGATATCAGGATTCGTATTATGGAGTCATGTCGGCGTCAAGGTCCGTTTGGACTAGTGATTTTGATTTATCAAAAAGTGGTAAGCTTAAGCATTTCTCCGTTTTAGTTGAAGGCGGAGTCTATCATGATTATTTTGATGGTAAGTATGTTTATGATAAGCACGAAGCCTTTTGCATCTACCCGCCTTCACCACCTCCGCCGCCTTTATAACACTAAACTTTTAGTAGGTAGGCAGGGAAGGGGGGGACTAGGGTGTTAGCTAAAGGATAAAAGCACCATGCTCTCGCTCAAAAAGCTTTAAGCCAGCTTACAAGCTGGCTTAAAGCTTTTATTGCAAATAAAAGCGCTTTTCAATAAAACAACAAAGAGCAGCGCAGTAACCCATAATTTTACGCAAAAACTTAAATTACACCATGAAGCGCAATTCGTCTTAACGGCTTAGAATAAAAGAATGCTGGCTTTTAAACTTATACCGTTTTCTTGGGCGTGAGTTCAATAAATATAGTATTTTCATTACCTGCCTGTTGTCAACAAGCGAAATGGCCGATGACTTAGGTATAAACTGACGGATTAAGCCATTGGTGTTTTCATTTGTGTCGCTTTGCCCGCTTTTATAAGAATCGCAAAGTATATGGTGGTATTTAAATAATATTCAATAGCACGATGATAATTAAATTAGGCTCCATTATCAAAGGTAGTGTTTTAACCGGCGTTAGTCATTTTGCTATCATATCTCTCGCTTCGGAAGCGGTGCGTTTATTGATGTGCTCAATTAATACTAGCACGGTTTTGCGTTCAACGAGCGTCACCAACGCTTGCTTGTCTTTACAGCTAATAAAATGGTATCTCCCTCCCAATGTCCTTGCAGTTTCAGGCTTTCAACATAACTTGGGTGTTGTTTAATTGGCCGTTTGTTTATATCGGCGACCTCCTTCAATGCTAGGCACCTTGCAATGTCTGTAGGTTTTACCTTTTCGCCTTAGATAAGGTTTGAATTGTTCATTAATAATTCAAGACACTCAATTAGGTGGTAAACTAATATCATCAAAATGAGGTGAATAATGACAACAAACCGACAAAAATTTACAGTAGAATTTAAACGAGATGCAACGGCACTGGTAGTTGAGCAAGGGTACAGCGTACAGGAAGCCTACAGAGCAATGGGGGCGAAACAACAATGTGCCGTTGGGTTGCTCAGTTAAAGTCAGAGTTTGATAGCTATACCATAAATCAAAGGCACTAACCCGTGAGCAACAAATGATTCAAGCCATGGAGACAAAGATAAAACAACTTGACTTGGAGAAGAAAATACTAAAAAAGGCTACCGCTCTCTTCATGTCGGACGAAGACAAAAATATGCGTTGAGCCATCAGTTAAGCGAGCAATACCCAATAAATATTGTCTGCGCATTATTTGCAGTATATTGAGCAGCATTTTATAACTCTCGTTTGCGCCCGGAAAACAAAATCAGGCAACAACGCCGGCAACAGGTTGAAATCCTCTTCAAACAAAGTAGAGACTCAGTAGGCAGTCGAACGATAACCACAAAACTGAACCAGTAAGGTATCAAGATGGGGCGTTATAAAGTGAGAAAATTAATTAAAGAGGCTAAATTATACAGTAAGTAACCCAAAGCAAGGCATTTCAACCGTGCAACCAAGGAGCAATTTGAACTGCTCAATAAGCTATCACGGAACTTTAACCCGCCTAGTCCAAATCAGGTATGGACAAGTGATATCACTTATATTTGGGCGGGTGGCAGGTGGATTTATTTGGCGATAGTAGCCGATTTGTACGCTCGGCGGGTAGTGGGTTATAGCGTATCAGATAAAGCCGATAATCAATTAGTGATTAGTGCATTAGACATGGCTTGGCCTTTACGAGGTAAACTCAAAGCTTTAATGTTCCATTCTGACCAAGGTTGCCAGTATTTATCAGCTGCATTCAGGCATCGCCTTAGTCGTTATGGAATAGTGCAAAGTGTTAGTCGTCGTGGTAATTGTTGGGACAATGCGCCCACTGAACGCTTGTTTCGTAGTTTGAAAAGTGAATAGGTTTCCGTGGGTGGTTATCGTCGTTTAGCTGAAGCCAAGTAAGACATATTCTGCTACTTATTCAATTATTATAACCAAAGGCGACCACATACTTTTAACACCGGTTTACCGCCGACTATTGCAGAACAACCTAAATTTGTGTTTAAAAATACTTGACCACTACAGAAACATGCTCTGGGTTGTAATAACGCATTAGGTATTTTTCAACTTGATGCCATACCGAAGCTACTATCGGCTTACCATTACCGCTGTTTTTTCGCCTTTTCACCGCTTCATATGCTTGATTATATTTTGAGTTTCTTTTTATCTCACAATCTATTGTCGAAGGACGCATATTGAGCCGCTGAACTGTAACTATCCCCTAAAATAGTACAGCAAAAAGTAGAAAATTCTCTATGATAAAAGTAAAAGAGGATTCAATGATGAAAAAAATGACTGAAGATCAAATCGTAGCTATTTTAAAAGAAGCTGAATCAGGTATTCCTGTCAAGGAACTCTGTCGTAAATAGGGCATGGGTAATTCAACTTTCTATAAATGGCGGGAAAAATAGGGCGGTATGGAAACTTCAGACATCAAACGTCTAAAAGAACTTGATGCGGAAAACCGTAAGCTTAAACAGATGTTTGCTGAGCTAAGTTTAAAATCACAGCGCCAGGAAGAAATCATAAAAAAGCTTTAGTGCCCACAAAGGCACGTAAAACGTGGGCACAGCAACTACAACAAAATCATTCAGTTACTATTGCTATGAGTTGTGCCATTGTTGGCTTAAGCCGTTGTGCTTACTATTATCAAGCTAAGTTACAGGATGATTCGGTGATTGTTTCGGTGTTGAATGTTATCACAGGCCGGCATTTACGCTGGGGCATTTCCTAAATGCTTTAATCGTAATCTCAGAGTAAAGCGCAAAAAACGCATTCCTCCACGAAGCCCAGAAAGGCTATTGGTTCCTAATAAACAAGGTGAATGTTGGTCAATGGATTTTATGAGTGATAGTAGCTATAATCAACGTCGCTTTAGGACATTCAATGTCATTGATGACTTTAATCGTGAGGCATTAGGTATTGATATTGCAGTAAGCTTACCGGCAGGGAGAGTTACCCGTTATTTAGATAAACTGGCCGAATATCATGGTGTAACTATCTCTTTTTTATTATTTCCAGCTTGTAATAATATGAAAATCGGGTGTCGTTCCTTTCTACTTTCTTCACTTTACCGAGTTTAAAATTGCACTTCATGTTTTAATCCAGGAAAGTTAAAATAAATAGAGTTAATGGTTTTTTTGACGGCTTTTTGTTGTTTTTTAACAAGTTTACTTGGCGCTATGTAACCGGCATTTTTTAGTTAATAAGCATCGTTTTTTGTCGAATTGATATTATTGCTTATTAGCCTTTGTCTTTTTTCGATTATTTACCTTAAATATAAAAAGTGCTGGCAATTGGGTTAATTATTTTATAAAAATAGAAAAAGGGATAGAAATGTTTATCAAGTTGATAATAAACGGATTATTAATCATTTAATTAGCAATTTTTATCTTCAATTATTTTCGCTAGTTCATCGTTTGCTCTTTGTAAAAAAGCGTTGTCTTTTAGAATTAAAAGGTAGGTTTTGAATCGTTTTATGGGATCTACAGCAAAAAGAAACAGCGCGGTCACAATGATAAAGACTGTCAAAGTAGCAATAATGATATCAATTATCCAAGGTGAGCTTAGCATAGTAATAATATTAGCCAGCAATATAATAAATGCAAACACAAAGGCAATGCCACTAAATAACACTTCTGTAATTAAATATGGTTTAAGTGGTGTAATGTGGTTTTTATCGATTTTAAAATATTGCGTTAATAAATCTAATTGGGTGAGTTTAATTAGATTATGGGCATCAGCATTAATTAATGAAATAGCAATATTTTCTTTGTTGATATTGCCTGATTTATAAAAGCAGACTTTTTCCCAAATAAGTTTCTTTTTGATGTTATTTAAATAATCCATTTGATATTTTGAGTGAGGCACTTTTTCTAAAATATCGGCATACTTAATGATATTATCAAAATTTTCATTTTTAGTTCGTTTTTTGTAGATAAATGCAACCAAAGACAGAACAAAGATAATTACCAAATTGAACCAGTTAGCATAAAGTAATTCAGAAGGGTTCATTTAACATATTCTCGTTAATTTATCGTAGTGTGATTGTAACTTATATTGGATAAGAGCGGTATCGATTCTATATCATAATGTAAATAAAAAAGCCCATAAGTGTTGTTTTTTAGTAAATGCCGTCCTTTTGCTATTTTATGGGTTGACATCTGTTTGCTAAAGGCGTATAAATTCCCCCGCCTTTTAAGCTTTTCTTTCTTTTTAGCTATTACATAAGTTAAAAATAAGAGTAAAGAAAAGTTGAAATACAAAGTGTAGAGTTCAATTTACAGGAGAAATATGGACACTCAATCGGATCACCCCAAAATGTGGGGCGATAAATTTAAACACATCATTATCGGTTAATGAACCTGTCTGAATCATCATTTTTTCAGTTCACAAACCGAAATTGATAAAACGGTAACGGTGAACGATATGCATTTTTTTACACGCTATCACACAAATTCAAAACATCAATGCGCGCAAGGCTTAATACTGCGTGTTTTACACCTTTCAGAAAAACACTTAGAACCACCGAGTTGTATCTAAATTCTTAATTAATTCTATTGGCTAATTTAATGCTCAGCATTGGCTGTACAAATTAGCAGCACAAGTTAGCTGCAAAAAATAGCTTATGGGCTAATTTTGTTATGCACTAAATTTTAGCTTATCACAAAATTCAATTACTTATCGTTACTTGGCAACAATGAGTAGGCATACTTTTGCCAAAATTATGAATATAGGTACGTAAGATGACAAAAAATACATCACAACATAAAATACAAAATAGTGTAGATATCAAAGCTATCAATGAAGCTCAAAGTAGCCTCGATAGTATTTTATCTAAATTTCAATCAAGCCTTTCAGGTTTAACGCAAGAAAATGCAAAATCAAGAATTGAAAAATACGGTAAAAATGAAGTCGCACGAGAAAAAGTCCCCTCAATTTTAGTGCAATTATTAATGGCATTTAATAACCCATTTATATTTGTATTATTAGCGTTGGCCTCTGTTAGTTTTGTGACTGATTTCTGGTTGCCTTTGCAAAATGGCGAAGAAACGGATTTAACAGGGATTATTATTATTCTAACAATGGTGTCACTGAGTGGATTATTACGTTTTTGGCAAGAATTTAGATCAAACAAAGCTGCTGAAGCGTTAAAGTCAATGATTCGCACAACAGCGACCGTGTTGCGCCGTGCACATAAAGATATAAGCCCAGAACGCATTGAAATTCCATTAAGTGAAATTGTTCCCGGTGATATTGTTTATTTATCTGCTGGTGACATGATCCCAGCGGATATTCGATTGATTGAGTCGCGAGATTTATTTGTTAGCCAAGCTGTTTTAACGGGTGAATCAATTCCTGTTGAAAAGTACGATACATTAGGTGCAGTTACGCAAAAAACAACTGATAATATTGAAGCATCCAATATTAGTAAAGATAATTTACTTGATGTAAATAACATCTGTTTTATGGGAACTAATGTCGTAAGTGGCACTGCGACGGCTATTGTCGTTGCGACTGGCGCCGATACACATTTTGGCTCATTGGCAAAATCGATTGTAGGATCTCGTGCTGAAACCTCGTTTGATCGGGGGGTTAATAGCGTTAGCTGGTTACTTATTAGATTTATGTTAATTATGGTGCCAATCGTCTTTTTTATTAATGGTTTTTCAAAAAATGATTGGGGTGATGCTGCACTTTTTGCTTTAGCGGTAGCTGTTGGCTTAACGCCTGAAATGTTACCAATGATTGTGAGTGCCAATCTGGCAAAAGGTGCTGTTGGCATGGCAAAGCGCAAAGTGGTTGTTAAACGGTTAAATGCCATTCAAAATTTTGGTGCAATGGATATTTTGTGTACCGATAAAACTGGTACTTTAACACAAGATAAAATCATTTTAGAACATCATCTTGATATCAATGGTCAAGTTGATTCATCGGTTTTAGAACTTGCTTGGCTTAACAGCTATTATCAAAGTGGTATGAAAAACTTGATGGACAAAGCGATCATTCGTTTTACTGAAGAAAAGACCAATATGAAAAGGGTTGGGGTTGGTTTATATAAAAAAATTGATGAATTACCGTTTGATTTTGTGCGTCGCCGTTTATCAGTTGTTGTACAAAATGGTGGTGATAACCATTTAATGATTTGCAAAGGCGCAGTTGAAGAAATGTTATCTATAGCTAGTTATGTTTATGAAAATGGTGAATATTTACCATTAGATGACAACCGCAAACAAGCGTTAATTGCTTTAGCTCATGATTATAACAAAGAGGGTTTTAGAGTTTTAGCTGTGGGTGTTAAAGATATTCCCGCTAGCGATACAAAAGCGCAATACACAGTACAAGACGAAACTGCATTAGCAATTCGTGGTTTTTTAACCTTTTTAGATCCCCCAAAAGAAAGTGCGCTTGAAGCCATTTCGGCATTAAGTGAACATGGTGTGGGAGTTAAGGTATTAACAGGCGATAACGAAATTATCACCATTAAAGTGTGTCGCGAAGTCGGTTTAGAACCAGGTGTTCCGTTGCTAGGCACTGAAGTTGAAAAAATGGACGATACTGAACTGAAAATACAAATCGAGCAACATACTATTTTTGCTAAATTAACGCCGTTGCAAAAATCAAGAATTATTCGATTATTGCAAGAAAACGGACATACCGTTGGCTTTTTAGGTGATGGTATTAATGATGCACCAGCATTACGTGATGCGGATGTTGGTATTTCGGTTGATACCGCAACGGATATTGCCAAAGAATCCGCAGATATTATCCTGCTTGAAAAAAGCTTAATGGTATTAGAAGAAGGTGTAATATGTGGACGTGAAACTTTCGGCAATATCATGAAGTATTTAAATATGACAGCGAGCTCGAATTTTGGCAATATTTTTTCAGTATTAGTTGCTAGTGCGTTTTTACCATTTTTACCTATGCTAGCAATACATTTACTAATTCAAAACTTGCTGTATGATATTTCACAACTCTCATTACCATGGGACAAAATGGATGATGAGTTTTTACAAAAACCGCGTAAATGGGATGCGCTAAATATTAAACGTTTTATGATTTGGATTGGACCAACATCATCTATTTTTGATATTACAACCTATGCACTAATGTGGTTTGTTTTTAGTGCTAACAGTGTTGAAGCGCAATCACTATTTCATTCAGGCTGGTTTATTGAAGGGTTGTTATCACAAACTTTGGTTGTGCACATGCTGAGAACACAAAAAATTCCATTTGTGCAGAGCACAGCTGCATTTCCTGTGATTGTGATGACCTTGTTAATTATGGCTGTGGGTATTTATATCCCGTTTTCTCCATTGGGTGGATTAATTGGATTACAGCCATTACCGTGGTCATACTTTCCATGGCTTTTAGCAACCTTGTTTAGCTATTGCTGTGTTGCACAATTGATGAAACGTATTTATATCAAACGTTTTGGTCAGTGGTTCTAATTGTTAGAAACAGCTAGGCGATGTTAACATCGCTTAGCGATTTTAAAACTCATATAATAAAATCGTATTAAAAACTACTTTATTAGCCCTATAATTATAACTAAAAGGAAATAATCTATGAAAACACCACATAAAAATTTAATAATGTTAATTAAAAGCCGAAAACAAAAAAAGACACAGCAGCAATTACAAGCTAAATAATTAGTGCAATGAATTAAGTTTACATATAATAAAAAACCCCAAACTATTGGGGTTTCAGATTGATGACAAAGAACTCGCTTTTTGGCGAGTTCTTTGATCTAATAGAGAGGAGTCCGCTATAAGAGAAGTTCTTCTATGCTAAAAAAACCAACTCCAGCGACACCAGAAAAAATAGAGCAAATCTCACTAGATGCGCTTGTCCCCCAAAATCATCTTGTTCGTAAAATAGCTAAAGTCATTGATTTTGAATTTATTCGAGAAGCGGTAGCACCACTTTATTGCCCGAATAACGGTCGTCC
>NZ_LZHO01000008.1:0-58910 GCF_001690895.1 Gilliamella sp. Nev5-1
AGGTTAATTGATGGGGTTATGCTTATGCAGAAGCTCTTGATCGAAGCCCCAGTAAACGGCGGCCGTAACTATAACGGTCCTAAGGTAGCGAAATTCCTTGTCGGGTAAGTTCCGACCTGCACGAATGGCGTAATGATGGCCAGGCTGTCTCCACCCGAGACTCAGTGAAATTGAAATTGCCGTGAAGATGCGGTGTACCCGTGGCAAGACGGAAAGACCCCGTGAACCTTTACTATAGCTTGACAGTGAACATTGAGCCTTAATGTGTAGGATAGGTGGGAGGCAAAGAAGCATGCACGCCAGTGTGTGTGGAGTCGACCTTGAAATACCACCCTTTAATGTTTGATGTTCTAACCTATACTTCTGAATCGAGGTAAGGGACACTGTCTGGTGGGTAGTTTGACTGGGGCGGTCTCCTCCCAAAGAGTAACGGAGGAGCACGAAGGTTAGCTAATCCTGGTCGGACATCAGGAGGTTAGTGCAATGGCAAAAGCTAGCTTGACTGCGAGAGTGACGGCTCGAGCAGGTACGAAAGTAGGTCATAGTGATCCGGTGGTTCTGAATGGAAGGGCCATCGCTCAACGGATAAAAGGTACTCCGGGGATAACAGGCTGATACCGCCCAAGAGTTCATATCGACGGCGGTGTTTGGCACCTCGATGTCGGCTCATCACATCCTGGGGCTGAAGTAGGTCCCAAGGGTACGGCTGTTCGCCGTTTAAAGTGGTACGCGAGCTGGGTTTAGAACGTCGTGAGACAGTTCGGTCCCTATCTGCCATGGGCGTAGGAAAATTGAGAGGGTTTGCTTCTAGTACGAGAGGACCGAAGTGAACGCACCGCTGGTGTTCGGGTTGTGATGCCAATTGCATTGCCCGGTAGCTACGTGCGGAATAGATAAGTGCTGAAAGCATCTAAGTACGAAACTAGCCTTGAGATGAGTTTTCCCTGAAGAGATTCAGTAAGGTCCGTTTGAGACTAAGACGTAGATAGGTCAGGTGTGTAAGTGTAGTGATACATTGAGCTAACTGATACTAATGAACCGAGAGTCTTAACCTTACAACTCGGAGTTGTTTTGGAGTTACGCGATAGGATGATTGAAGTTGATATATTTAGAGAGATTGACTTTAAATTGTTTAATAAATGAGAGAGCAGTTTGTTCCGGATTGAGCAATTGCTGTGGATATGAGATAATACATGGTAATTGAGAGAAGAGAAGACAGGATATGTCTGGCGGTAATAGCGCGGTGGTCCCACCTGACCCCATGCCGAACTCAGAAGTGAAACGCCGTAGTGCCGATGGTAGTGTGGGTATTACCCATGTGAGAGTAGGGTGCCGCCAGACTTTTAAATTTTATTTATATTAACACACCAAATACGGTGGAGCGGTAGTTCAGTTGGTTAGAATACCTGCCTGTCACGCAGGGGGTCGCGGGTTCGAGCCCCGTCCGTTCCGCCACTTCCATTTAGGGGCGTAGTTCAATTGGTAGAGCACCGGTCTCCAAAACCGGGTGTTGGGAGTTCGAGACTCTCCGCCCCTGCCACAAGATAACATTTATGTTTTAATTTTAGCCAGTTAACCGATTTTATCCGTATAAATAAAAGAATTTTGTTTACAGATTAACTTTGTCAATTATAATTCCCGCCAACTACTTTTACAATCTAGAGGATAGAACATGGCTGAGAGTTTTATGAGTCAACAACGTTTTTTCGATAATAAGAATTATCCAAGAGGATTTTCTCGCCACGGCGATTTTACTATTAAAGAAGCTATGATTTTAGAAAAGTATGGTTGTGCTTTTAAAGATCTTGACACAGAAGCTAAAAAGCCTACCACTGCAGAAGAAAAATCATTTGTAGCGGTTTGCAAAGGTAAAAAAGAGCCATCAACTGATTTTGAAAAAACATGGTTGAAGTATCTTTCTCGTATAAATAAGCCAAAACGTTTTCATACATTATCTGGTGGAAAACCACAGGTTGATGTAACAGACGATTTTGTAGATAGTGATGACTAATTCTTTAACCAATATTTTTGTGTAATTGAATTAGTAACCGATCCATAGAGCGATAACTTAATGCTTCTGAAACATGTTTTCGTTCTATGGTTTCTGATAAATCTAAATCTGCGATTGTGCGCGATACTTTTAGTATTCGGTGCCATGCACGAGCAGAGAGACCTAATTTAATTAAAGCTTGCTCTAAATATTCATTATTTTCATTTGATAATTGGCAATAGCATTGAATTTCATTTGTGCTTAATTGGCTATTTAGTTTGCTGCTTCTTTTTAATTGAGTATTTCTTGCTGTTAGAACTCGTTGTTTTACTGTTTCAGTTGATTCTGCTGAAGTTACTTTTTGGCTTAGAGCACCTTTAGGTAGTAAAGGAACTTCAATAGAAATATCGAACCTGTCAAGAAATGGTCCTGAAAGCCGATTCAAATAGCGAATAGTTTGCTGTGGTGTTGTTCTATTATGTGTGCCTTGATAATGTCCTGTTGGACTTGGATTCATTGCCGCTATTAACTGAAATCTAGCGGGAAATTTTATTTTTGCATTTGCCCTTGAAATGATAATTTCTCCCGATTCAATGGGTTCTCTTAACGCGTCTAATACTTTTCGATTAAATTCTGGTAATTCGTCTAAAAATAATACGCCGTTATGGGCTAGAGAAATTTCTCCAGGTCTAGGGATTGTTCCTCCGCCAACAAGAGCTGCAGTTGATGCGCTATGGTGAGGCGCTCTAAAAGGTCTTTTACGCCAATTTTTTACTGATCCATATGAACTGACAAGGCTTGTTATTGCCGCACTTTCAAGTGCTTCATCATCAGATAATTGAGGTAATAAAGAGGTTAAACGCGTTGCTAACATAGTTTTACCTGTACCTGGAGGTCCAATTAATAATAAATTATGCCCTCCCGCTGCTGCAATTTCTAATGCTCTCTTGGCGTGTTCTTGCCCAATTATATCTTGTAAACTAGCTGGGTTATTGTTACCGCCTTGATATTCACGATATTGAACTGTTGGTAAATCAATTTCTTTATATAAATATTGGCATAATTCTAGTAAATTACTGGTGATTAATGTGTTGCTTTGGTGAATTAAAGAAATTTCTGATTGGTTTTCGGCGGAAATAATTAATCTGCGATTTTTCTTTTTAGAGGAAATTGCAGCTGGTATTGCGCCTTTTACGGCTCTAATATTTCCTGAAAGAGCTAATTCACCCAAAAATTCATAATGTAATAAATCTTCTGTTGGAATTTGCTCTGTTGCGGCAAGTATCGCAATAGCTATTGGTAAATCAAAGCGGCTTCCTTCTTTGGGTAAATCTGCTGGAGATAAGTTTACCGTTATTTTTTTAGCTGGAAAGGTAAAACCACTATTAATAATGGCACTTCTAACTCGATCTTTAGCTTCTTTAACGGTTGCTTCAGGAAGACCAACTAATACAAAGCCTGGTAACCCATTGCTAATATGAACTTCAACGTTTATTAATGGTGCTTGTATTCCAATAGAGGCTCGAGTATAAATAATTGCAAGTGACATAGTTTTTAATTATTAATATGTTTAATTTTATTATTATCATATTAGAAAATATCGAAAAAACCATTAAAGCCATTTATTAATGGGATATAACACGCAATAAATAATACGATTTTGCAGTGATTTTAATTTGTTTTATTTAAAATGCGTTTTGAAATAAGTAATGATATAAAAAATAGACAAGTATTACTTAATACTATAGAGGGACCTGTTGGGGTGTCATAAACAAATGAGAATAGCACTCCAGCAACTACCGATAGCATCCCTACTATTATTGCAATTAACGCCATTGTTTCGGGTGTTTTTGAATAATATTTTGCTGTTGCGGCAGGAATGATAAGTAAAGATGTAATAATTAGCGCTCCAACAAATTTCATTGACAGACCTATGGTTAATGCTAGTAGTAAAGTCAAAAGCAATTTTGTGAGCTGTACATTAATGCCATGGCTAAAAGCTAATTCTTCGCTTACAGTGATAAATAAAATGTTATTCCATTGCCAAAATAATAAAGCACCAATGAATACTACACAAATAATAATCTGATAAAGATCTAAATATGTTACTGATAAAAGATCGCCAAATAAATATCCCATTAAATCGATACGGATATTGTCCATTAAACTAATTACTACTAAGCCTAGTGATAAGGCACTATGAGCTAAAATACCAAGTAATGTATCAATTGGTAATTGTTTTTGTGCTTCTAACCAAAGTAATCCGATAGCTAGTAAGAGTGTGACAAAAATGACTGCATAAAATAAATTGATATCCAACAAAAAGCCAAATGCGATACCAAGTAAAGCAGCATGTGATAAAGTATCGCCAAAATAAGACATTCTTCGCCAAACAACGAAAGTGCCTAAAGGCCCAGTTATGCTAGTTAAACATAATCCCGCTAATAAAGAAGGTAATAGTAATTCAATCATTGTTTTTTCCTTCTATAACTAGGCAAAACAATACGCTTATTTTGCTCAATAGATTGTTTACAACAATCATGTTGGTGATTGTGATGATGTTTATAAATAGCGAGTTGCGAGGTTTCATGTTGTCCAAAAAGAGAAATAAACTCTGGATCATTAGAAACAATTGCTGGTGTGCCAGAACAGCATATATGATGATTTAAGCAGATTACTTCGTCGGTTTTTGCCATGACCAAATGAAGATCATGGGAAACCATTAACACGCCACAATTGAACTGTTTTTTTGCATCAGCGATTAAATCATATAATAGTACTTGGCCATTGACATCTACCCCTTGAGTAGGTTCATCAAGAATCAGTAATTGAGGGCGCTTAACTAAAGCTTGAGCGAGCAAAACACGTTGCAATTCACCACCTGATAATTGATGCATAGATTCATTGATTAAATATTCAGCTTTTACCATTGATAATATATTAAAAATATCCTTTTTATTTAACTGTCTATTAAGACACATAAAACGTCTAACAGTAATAGGTAGTGTTGGATTTAAGTTGATTGACTGCGGCACATAACCAATCGTTAAGTTAGGTAAGCATGTGATTGTTCCTGAGGTGTATGGCATTAATCCTAAAATAACTTTCACCAGTGTCGATTTACCCGCTCCATTAGGACCAAGTACTGTAATAATTTGATTAAGATGAATGACTAACGAAACCTCATATAATATTTTTTGATGGTCAATTTGCACCGAAACATTATCAAGCGAAATGAGTGGAGTCATTTTGTTAATCACCCTTGTCTATAAATATGTTATGTTATATTATAACAATAATTAACTCTATTTTACCATACATAATAAATATAGGAAAATTGTATGAAAAAATATATTCTACTAAATAGTAAAAAATTAGTTTTCTTAATGATACTTGGTTCATTAATGTTTATTCAAAGTATTGTTAATTATGCTAATGCGAAAGTTATTTCGTCTGTAAAGCCAATAGGATTTATTGTCGAAGCAATCGCTTCAGGAGTAACTGATAATGATATTTTACTTCCTGATGGCGCATCTCCACATAGTTATTATTTAAAACCATCTGATTTGGCTAAAGTTAAATCAGCTGAACTTGTGGTTTGGGTTGGCGAAGATATGGAAGCTTTTATGCCAACAATATTAAAAAGTATTGATAAGCAAAAACAAATTGAATTAATGGCAATACCAGAGATTAAAGTATTGCTTCGAACAGGTCATGAGGATCATGAACATGAAGATACTCACTCCCATCCTATACCTGCTAATGGTCATCATGGTGAATATGATGAACATATTTGGCTTTCACCTAAAATTGCCAAGGTGATTGCGCAGTCAATCCATGATCGACTTATTACCCTGTATCCAGATAAAAACGCATTGATTGATGCAAATCTAAACGAATTCATCATAAAACTTGCAGAAACAGAACAAAACATTGCAAAAAAACTCATTAACGTACAGAATAGAGGGTATTTTGTGTTTCATGATGCTTATGGGTATTTTGAATCGCAGTTCGGATTAAAGAATTTAGGCAGTTTTACTATAAATCCAGCAATTCAGCCGGGTGTTCAAAAGGTTTATGCAATTCAACAGGCGCTCAAAGAGCACCGAGCAGTATGTGTATTTCGAGAGCCACAGTTTAGCCCTGCAGTTATTGAAAAAATAGTGAATGGAACAGATGTACGTATTGGAGAGCTAAATCCATTAGGAACGGGTATTTCTCTTTCTAAAGATGCATATTCACAATTTTTAGCAAAATTAACAGAGCAACTGTTGGATTGTTTAGATAAAGACTAGTTTTAGAATAAATAGTTAAGGTTAATTTTGGCAAGACAAATAAAATCACCTGATATTGAAAAAAATAATTTTAGAAATACCTATTTTTCAATATTAGGTGTTCTTTTCATTGTTATCTTATTTATCGTTCTGTGGAATCCACTCAATTTGAATCGAACGGTTTATGTTCCTTTAACGCCTCAAGCTGAAACGACTGTAAATGATAACACCCATTCTTCTGTTGTTATCGATGATGGAAAAGTTGAGATGGTAAATGGGAAACCTTCTACAGTTACTGAATCATCAGATATTCCTGAAGATGAGATTGTTAAAGATGAATTAGATGACATTGTTGATGATAAAGATAATACTGTGCAATACACTATTGCACGAGGGGATACCCTGCATGATATCTTGATTCGTTATAACGTTAATCGAAATGACATCTATCAGTTAACGACAAAATTTAAACAACTTGCAAATTTGAGAATAGGTCAACAAATTAGTTGGACGACTGATGATAATCATAATTTGCAAACTTTTAGTTGGACAATCTCCAGTAATAATATTCGAATTTATGAAAAATCGGGCGATAAATTTGTAGAAAGTTCAGAAACAGTTGAAAGTGTACCACAAAATATTGTGATAAAAGGTGATATTAAAAGTAGCTTTGTTGCAGATGCTCGCAAAAATGGATTAACTAGTAATGAAATTGGCGTAATTACTCGTGCTTTACAATGGCGTTTAGATTTTCGTCGATTGCAAGTTGGTGATAAATTTTCAGTTGTTTTAACCAGAGAGATGCATGGCAATCGTTTATCTAATAGTCAGTTGTTAGGTGTACGCATTAAAAATGGTACCAAAGATTATTACGCTATTTTAGCAGATGATGGTAAATATTATGATATTAATGCGAACAGTTTGTCGCAAAGTTTTTTCCGTTATCCATTAGCAAAGCAAGCTAGAGTTTCCTCTGGTTTTAACCCTCGTCGCTTACATCCTGTTACCGGTGCGATAACTCCACATAATGGTGTTGATTTTGCAGTGTCTCGCGGTACACCAGTTTTATCAGTTGGTAATGGTGAAGTAGTCATTGCAAAGTATAGTGGTTCGGCTGGTAATTATATTGCTATTCGGCATGGGCGTCAGTATATGACAACTTATATGCATTTGGATAAGATTTTAGTCAAACCAGGTCAGCAAGTTAAACAAGGTGATAAGATTGGGTTATCTGGAAATACAGGCCGTTCTACAGGACCTCACCTGCACTTTGAGCTACACATTAATAATAAGCCGGTTAATCCATTGACAGCAAGTTTACCTATTTCGGAAGGGTTGACAGGTAAGTCAAAAAAAGCGTTTTTGTCGAAAGTTAAAACTATTAGCTCACAGCTAGATTTTTAAATTCATACACTTGTTTTATGCTTCAAAATCGATTTTACCTGAAACTTTTTTACAAAAAGAAGACCGCAATATTCTTAAAAAATTATGTTATGATAAGCTAATTTTTATTGAATAATAAATATTAGGTGCAGTTTGAACACGTCAACTAAAACATCAAAAAAACGGTCTCCCAAAAATTCTCCAAAAAATAAAAAAAATAAGAAGTCTACACTTTGGCGCCGGTTTTTGACCTTATTATTTAAGCTATTTCTTGTCATTGTGGCTGTAGCTATTGTTTACGGCGTTTATCTTGATCAACAAATCAAGGAGCGAGTTGATGGTAACGTGTGGGAGTTGCCAGCGGCAGTTTATGGACAAATTATAGATCTTGAGCCTGATAGTGAATATAGTCTAAATGATGTAGTGACAATGTTAGAGGGTGCACAATATCGTCAGCAAGATACAAAAGCCAGCCGCCCAGGTGAGTTTATTGTAAGTAATAATGCTGTTGAGGTTTATCGACGACCTTTTACATTTCCTGATGGTGAAGAGCCGTCATTTAGAGTTAGTATTACTTTTTATAAAAATCGTATAGATCGCATTACTAATCTAGAAACTGGGCGCGATTTTGGATTGCTAAAAATTGATCCTAAATTAATTACCATGATGCATTCTCCAAATGGCGAGCAACGATTATTTGTTCCATTGAAGCAGTTTCCTGATTCGTTATTGCAAACATTGGTTGCTACAGAAGATAAGCGTTTTTATGATCATCATGGTGTAAGCTTATATTCTATCGGTCGTGCTATTTTCGTTAATTTGACTACTGGCCGCATCGAAGGAGGTAGTACCTTAACTCAGCAAACTGTTAAAAACCTTTTTCTGACTAATGAACGTAGTTTAAGCCGTAAAATACGCGAAGCCTATATGGCTTTGATTTTAGATGGTCGTTATAGTAAAGAACGTATTTTAGAGCTTTATCTAAACGAAGTTTATTTTGGGCAAGCGGGAGGAGAAGAGATTCATGGTTTTCCATTGGCAAGTCTTTACTATTTTGGGCGGCCAGTTAATGAACTTACATTAGATCAGCAAGCAGTGCTAGTTGGTATGGTAAAAGGCGCTTCGTTATATAATCCGTGGACACAACCTCAACAAGTTATTGAGCGCCGTAACGTGGTGTTAAAACTTGCTCAGCAACAAGGCATAATTGATGATGAGTTGTATAATTTATTAAGTCAGCGCCCACTATCAGTGCTACCCAAGGGGGGGGTGATTTCACCGCAACCAGCATTTATGCAAGTTGTACGTAGTGAACTGCGAAGACAATTGGGTGATAAAGCAGATCATTTGTCAGGTATGAAGATTTTTACCACTTTTGATCCGGTAGCTCAATCTGCAGCAGAGCAAGCGGTGACTAACGAAATTGACAAATTGCGCAAATCAACGAAAAAAAAATTACAATCAGCAATGGTTGTAGTTAGTCGAGAAACAGGGGAAATTCGCTCAATTATTGGTAGTTCAGACCCACGTTACCCTGGTTATAACCGTGCTTGGCTAATGCAAAGAGCGATTGGTTCATTAGCTAAACCATCAACGTATTTAACTGCACTTGGGCAACCTGATTATTACCAACTTAATACATGGCTTAATGATAGCCCATTATCGGTTAAGCTTGATAGTGGTGGGTATTGGCAGCCTAAAAATTACGATCGTAAATTCCGTGATCGTGTTATGTTAGTGGACGCTTTGGCACTTTCATTAAATGTACCAACGGTTAATTTAGGTATGGAATTAGGACTGGATGCAACGAAAAATACTTTACAAGCATTAGGAGTTCCTACAGATCGTATACCTAATTTACCATCAAGATTGCTTGGTGCATTAGAATTAACACCATTAGAAACAGCTCAGATGTTTCAAACTATCACTAATAATGGGCAACGTTCTCCGCTTACTATTTTAAGATATGTATTGACTGATAAAGGTAAGCTAGTTTATCAAAGCTATCCACAACAACTTCAGGCAGTGTCTCGACAATCAGCTTATTTGACAACTTATGCTATGCAACAAGTTGTTAGTTCGGGCACATCTCGTTCATTAAAAGCTAAATACGGTTCGTTTAATTTAGCTGCTAAGACGGGGACAAGCAATGATTCTCGTGATAGCTGGTTTACAGGCGTTGACGGCAGGAATGTTGCTGTTATTTGGATTGGTTTAGATGATCATTCACCAATGAAATTAACTGGAGCTACAGGAGCGCTGAAAATTTATAGTGAATATTTACAAAACAATCCACCAAAGAAATTGGTATTGCCGATACCGCAAAATGTTTTTATGGTACCAATTGATAGTAATGGTCAGTGGCTATGTAATGGCGATGGTGTGCGTACTTTACCCGTATGGACCATTAACCCTAAGGATTTATGTTCTGGAAATAACCAAATGATGGCCACTGAACAGGTACCCAATTGGGTTACAGACCTATTAAATAATTAAGAGGGGAATAATATGCCTGAATTACCCGAAGTTGAAACAAGTCGTCGAGGCATTTTGCCATATTTAAAAGGACAGATTATACATAAAATTATTGTTAGACAACCTAAATTACGCTGGCCTGTTGATAGCGCTATAAGTAATGCACATGGACAGGTTATTTTAGATATACAGCGTCGAGCTAAATATTTATTGCTACAACTATCTAATAACTGGATCGTAATTCATTTAGGTATGTCAGGTAGTTTACGTATTTTACCAAAGCCTCAAAAAGCACAAAAGCATGATCATATAGACCTCATTTTAGAAAATAGTGTTACATTGCGTTATACTGATCCTAGGCGTTTTGGATCTTGGCTCTGGGCAAATTCGCTAGACGAAATACTGCAATTACAACATTTAGGTCCAGAACCGTTAAGTCATGAGTTTTCAGCTATATATTTATTCGAAAAAGCCAAAAATAGACAGGTTTCCATTAAAAGTTGGATTATGGATAACCATATTGTGGTTGGCGTTGGCAATATTTACGCTTCTGAGTCATTGTTTATGGCGAAAATCAATCCTAACCGTAAAGTAAGCTCATTACAATTAAATGAATTTGAAAGGCTTGTTGCTGCTATTAAGCAAGTTCTTAGCAAATCCATTGAACAAGGAGGGACAACGCTCAAGGATTTTCTTCAATCTAATGGAAAACCAGGGTATTTTGCACAAGAGCTACAAGTTTATGGGCGCAATGGCGAGCGATGTCTAATTTGTGGTGCAGAGATAAAATCGCAAAAAATAGGACAACGCAATACCTTTTATTGTGAATATTGCCAAATATAGCAACGTTAGCTCTACCAAATTATTATTTTTTGTGATTAGTTGCTAAGAATTTTAAATATTTTGCATGTATTGGCTCCCTTTCTTTTACAAAAATATCTTTTTAAGCCCTTTAAACCTTATTTAAATAAGATTAGTATAAGCAACTACAATTAAAGAAGTTATTTTTGTTACTGCGTTGATTACTTTATATAGTAAAACCATTAATATTACAGAGATCTTTTTATTTTAAAGGCTATGGACTTGTTACCTGTTATCAGCTATCTTTTTTCTGAATCATTGTTTATAGCTTGTAAAGTTTAATATATGGGGGGCAATTAGCTGTTGTATCTTAATTTTCAAAGGTTTTGTTTTCTTTTTTACGGATTTATATTTTATTTAACTCAATGTGTCTTATTTTTATTAAGGAATTTAAGATGATCAAATTCGCTTTTCGCTTTTTGACAACTTGTTTTATTCTATGTTTTACCACGATGGCTAATTCTGAGGTAAGAATTATTATTACCGATGGCGTAAGCTCTGCTAAACCAGTCGCTGTTGTGCCATTTAAGTGGACAGGCTCTGGTCAACCACCACAAATTATAGAAGATATCGTTGCTTCAGATTTACGTAATAGTGGTAAATTTAATCCTGTTGAAGTTAATAGTATGCCACAAAAACCAACAACAGCTTCTGAAGTTACGCCTGCGGCTTGGAATAATCTGGGGGTTTCTGCGGTAGTTGTCGGCTCGATTCAGCCAGATGCTTCTGGGAAATACCTTATCAATTATCAATTAGTTGATATCGTAAATCGCCCAGGTGCCGTTTTAGCACAAAATCAATATTCTATTGATAAGCGTTGGCTCCGTTACGCGGCTCACACTGCAAGTGATGAAATTTTTGAATCATTAACCGGTATTAAAGGTGCTTTTAGAACACGAATTGCTTATGTTGTTAAAACAACTAAAGGACCTTTTTCACATGAATTAAGAGTATCTGATTATGACGGTTATGATCAAATTACTGTTCATCGTTCCAAAGAACCATTAATGTCTCCAACTTGGTCACCAGATGGTAAAAAAATAGCCTATGTAACATTTGAAGGAGGCCATTCTTCACTAGTTTTAAAAACATTGGATAGTGGCGCTGTTCAAACAATTGCGTCTTTTCCTCAACATAATGGTGCGCCAGCGTTTTCTCCAGACGGCAGTAAATTAGCTTTTGCCTTATCTAAAGGGGGAAGTTTAAATTTATATATGATGGATTTAAGTAGCAAAAAAATCACGCAAATTACTTCTAATCGTAATAATAATACAGAACCATCTTGGATGCCTGATAATCAAACTATTGTTTACACTTCTGATCAAGCAGGTCGCCCTCAACTCTATAGTATCAACATTAATAGTGGTGCATCTCAAAGGCTAACTTGGGATAATACACAGAATCAAAATGCGCGGGTATCACCTGATGGTTCTTTTATTGCTATGATATCAACCAATAATGGTGAACAACATATTACTCGATATGATATAAGCACAAATACCTATCAACGTTTAACAGACACCTTTTTGGATGAAACGCCAAGCATTGCGCCAAATGGTACTATGATCATTTATAGCTCATCACAAGGATTAGGTACAATTTTGAATCTAGTTTCAACAGATGGTAATTTTAAAGCAAGATTACCAGCAACAGATGGGCAAGTAAAATTCCCTTCATGGTCGCCATATTTATAAGAAGAGGTTATAATTTGCACAATATTGCAATTATTAAAATTGTGTAAAGCACAAGGGCATTATAATATATACCTCTAATCGTTCTGGTTGGTAACGGCTGTTACTTTGAAGTTGGTTAGGTGTGTAAAAATACAGGTAATAATTTATTTAAACAAAAGGAGTTAATACAATGCAATTTTCTAAATTTCTTAAAGTAGCCGCGGTTGCTTTACCACTAATTACTGTAACTGCATGTTCGTCTAATAACAGTAGCAATGTAGCTGGTGTTGCAAGTGGTTCTTTATCAAAAGAAGCTTTAGAGCAATTAAATAAATTACAACAAATCAATACAGTATATTTTGATTTTGATAAATATAATGTTAAATCTGACTATGCAACATTATTAAATGCACATGCAGTATTTATTCGTGCAAATAACGTGAAAGTAATTATCGAAGGTCATGCAGATGAACGCGGTACGCCAGAATATAACATTGCATTAGGTGAACGTCGTGCTGCTGCAGTTAAATCATATTTACAAGGTAATGGTGCTTCTGGTAGCCAAATGGAAATTGTATCATATGGTAAAGAAAAACCAGCAGTATTAGGCCATGACGAAGAAGCTTATGCTAAAAACCGTCGTGCTGTAGTAACTTATGCTATCAACTAATAGCATTTTATAACGGCTGATTATTCAGCCGTTTCTTTTCTACATTCATGCTGAGTAATATAATATGCATAAAAAAACACTCGTATTGTTCTTATTTCTTTTATTCACTGGCTGTGCAGCAGGCAGTTCAGAATCGGATAGAACTATTCAGGCACAAGGTCAATTATTAATACAAAATCAGGAAAGGATTAATGATTTACAAGCTGAAGTGGATGCGCTTCGAGGGCAATTAGAAGAAACTAGATACCAACTTAATCAGACGATAGAACGTCAAAAAATGATTCTTCAACAAATGGTTGGTGGCTCAGACGTTTCTGCAAATGCGAACACTTCTGAGGATAATACTTCTTCATCAACGGCAACAACGCCATCATCTGATTTATCTGGTTGGGAAACTTCGGGTCGTGATAAGGCTGATTATAATTTTATCATGCAGTTTGTTAACGATGGGAAAAAAAGTAATGAGGTCGTTGCGGCATTTCAAAAATTTATAAAAGCTTATCCAAAGTCAGGTTATTTAGCTAATGCTAATTATTGGATAGGTCAACTTTATTATAAGCAAGGAAATAAAGATCAGGCTTCATTTTATTATGCAACTGTAGTGAAAAAGTTTGCGACCTCTTCCAAAGCTGCAGATAGCCTATATAAAGTTGGTTTGATTTTACTTGAGAAAGGCGATAAGAAAAATGCTAGAATCGTTTTTCAACAAGTTATAAGTAAATATTCTAAAAATAAAAACGTTGTTGATCAGGCTAAAAAAAAGTTAGCATCGCTAAAGTAAAATGTACAAATAACCATCTGTTAAATAGAAATATCAATAAAAGGGTTGCGTAACATTATAATTATAAGTATTATACCAACCCGAAATTACTTGAAACCTTAAGGAATTAAGTAGTTGTTTTCTGAAATGGGTTGTTAGCTCAGTCGGTAGAGCAGCGGACTTTTAATCCGTTTGTCGAGCGTTCGAATCGCTCACGACCCACCACACTCTCTAGAAAATTCATCAATCAATCAATCAATTATTTTTTATTAGCCCTTTATAAAGCTTGCTAAGGTGTTAATGAAATAATTTTATTTTGTATTAACAATGTAGGATCGGTGAGAGGATTGCTTCTTATCGTTATCGAAATGCTTCGTAGGTGGAAAAAGGGAGATATCTCCCTTTTTAAGGTTATTTATTCTTGGCTGCTAATTCAATAATTTTCATTGTTACTTCAAATGATTTAAGAAATGATGATAATGGTAAAAATTCAAAGCATGAATGGAAGTTATGAGCACCAGTAAAGTAATTTGGCGTGGTAAGCCCTCTAGCAGAAAGAGCAGAACCATCGGTTCCTCCACGCATTGCGATGGTTTTTGGTTGAATATTGAGTTGTTCAAATGATTGATAAATTAAATCAATACAGCGACGGTCATTACCTAAATAGTTAGCGATATTGCTATAGGTATCGGTAATGTTACACTCAATTTTTGCTTTTGGATATTTTAAGCTAATAAAACGTATAACTTCTTGTATATAAGCCTTACGCGCCTCATACTTAGCTAAATCAAAGTCACGAATACTCATTTTTAATGTTGTGGTACTTTGATTACCAACGATATCATTAAACCAAAAATACCCTTCTTTGCCTTCGGTATGTTCTGGTGTTTCAAAGCTATCAAAACAGTTAATAATGTCATTGGCAATGCCGATAGGATTGATTAAAACATTTTTAGCAGACATAGGATGAGCAGAGATGCCTTCAATTTCAATAATGGCTGAGCCAGCATTGAATGTCTCATAAACGACTTCACCTAACTCACAACAATCGATTGTGTAAGCAAAATCAGGCTTGAAACGGTTTAAATCCAGTTTTTTGGCACCATTTAAGCCGACTTCTTCATCTGGTACAAAGGCAACATAAATATCGCCATATGTATAATTTTGTTGTTGTAATTGCTCTAACATAGTCATCACAATGGCAATGGCTGCTTTATTATCAGCACCAAGTACGCTGGTACCATCAGTGACAATCAATTCATCATTGAGATATTTATTTAGTTCGGGATGCTGATCGACTTTAAACCAAATATTTTTATCTTTGTTTAATAGAATATCTTGGCCAGTAAAGGTTACTCTCTGTGGCTTAACTTTATCTGATAAGGCAACATCGACAGTATCAAGATGGGCAACATAGCCAATTTTAGGCGCTTTTGGGTTATTGCCGGGGAGTTTAGCCGTTAGAATACTATGTTCATCAAGATGAACATCTTGTAGATTAAGTTCGATTAACTCTTGTTTAAGTAATTTGGCTAATTCTGTTTGCCCTGGAGTTGAGGGCACATGTGTGCAACCAATAGCGCTTTGACTTGGAACGTTGACATAACGTAAAAAACGTTTAACTAGTTGTTCGGTAATATTCATAATATTTTGACTCCTTGTGGTGGCTAATTATTTACTGGCGGATAAACATAACCGCTATCAAAACCAATTGGTAGGCCTAGGAACCAAAAAAGCAATAAGTTTATCGTTAATGCAATAAGTAGTGCAGCGGTATAAGGAATCATCATTGAACTTAATGTACCTACACCCGTATTTTTACAGTATTGCTGGCAATAGGCAATAATCAGCGGGTAAAAAGCAAACATAGGCGTACTAACATTAACCGCAGAACTAATGCGGTAAGCGGCTTGAGTTAATTCTGGCGAGATACCAACAGACATAAGCATAGGTACAAAAATCGGCGCTAAAATAGCCCACTTCGATGATGCCGAGGTAATTAACACATTTAACATACTTGTTAGAATGATCACACCAAATATGGTTACAACTGGAGGCAGGTGCAGTGCTTTTAATAAATCGGCGCCACCAACTGCAATTAATGTTCCAATTTGTGAGTGAGAAAAGACATATAGAAATTGAGCACAAAAGAAAGCAAAAACAATGAATGGAATAAGTGATTTAGTGATATTTTCCATTGATTTTACAATATCGCGTGATGATTTAAATGCACCAGTTATAAAACCATGTATTAAGCCTGGAATAGCAAAAAATACAAATAATAATGGCACAATAATTTGCATAATTGGAGCCTTATTGCTTGTCATGCTTCCATCAGATGCACGCAATAAAGAGTTTTCTGGTAACAATAATAAAATTAAGCCAATAGCAATAATTATAAAGACAATTGAAGCTACTTTGAAAGCACGATTTTCAACGGGTGTAATCGCTGGCGAGTTGGCAATGTTATCTAATTTTAGATCACTATTTAAAGGCATGGTTGCATTTAATCGAGGCTCGACGATTTTATCGGTAACAAACCAGCAAGCTAATAATACAAAAAAGGTACCGCCAAAACTTAAGAAATAGTTACAAAGTACATTGACTTGATAAGATGGATCAATAATTTGTGCTGCACTTTGAGTAAAGCCTTGCATGATTGGATCGATAATAGATGGTGTATAGCTTGAACTAAATCCACCAGCTAATCCAGCGAATGAAGCCGCAATCCCAGCTAGCGGGTGGCGACCAATTGCATAGAACATCATAGCCGATACTGGCATTAAAATCACATAAGCTGAGTCAGCAGCAATGTGGCAAACCATACTGACAAAAATCACTGATGGTGTGACTAAATTTTTCGGGGTAATAGCCAGTAATTTTTTGAGTAGCACATGGATATAACCACTGCTCTCAGCAATACCTATACCTAATGTCGCCACAATTGTAATTCCAAGCGGTGGAAAGCTGATAAAATTAGGTACCATCTTGGTAAAAAAAGTAACAAGATGCTCAGGCGCTAACATATTAACAACAACAAGCTTATCTTGCGTGACAGGATTAATATAGTTAAAACTCACAAAAGAAAGCAATAGCGAAGCAACAAAACAGATGACTAAAGCATAGAAAAAAAGAGTGGTTACATCGGGGATTTTGTTTCCAATTCGTTCAATAGTATTTAGAAAACCCCCCGTTCTTATTGGTGACGGATTTGTTGTCTGATTCATAATAAAATTAGTGTAAATATTGTTCGGATTGACAATCTAACACATGTTTATAGTGTAGGCAAATAACGTTGTTTTATACTGAAATTATCCTTTTCTGAATATTTTTTACATCACTATTTTTTACCTAATTGATGTGGTTGGTATTGTGTCAAAAGTGCATTCCAAAGATGAACAAAAGATTAATTTTATAAGAGATAATGTTAAATTTATACGCTAGCGGTTTACCTAATAAAAGGCAAAGTTTATTGAAAAAAGCATGGTGGTTTTAAGCGATAGTTTGTAGACTATGCATCATTATCCGTTTTAGGTTGTATACTTTGTATATAAATTAAATATGAATCTTTTAAAATCTTTAGCAACCGTAAGTTCCATGACAATGGTTTCCCGTGTATTAGGTTTTGTGCGCGATGCCATTATTGCGCGTTTTTTTGGCGCAGGCATGGCGACCGATGCTTTTTTTGTTGCCTTCAAATTGCCTAATTTGCTACGGCGTATTTTTGCTGAAGGCGCCTTTTCTCAAGCCTTTGTGCCCATTCTGGCTGAATATAAGAATCAACAAGGTATTGAGGCAACACGTACTTTTGTTGCTTATATAGCTGGGCTTTTAACCTTAGTATTAGCCTTTGTTACCTTAATTGGCGTTGTTACTGCACCTTTTATTATAATGTTAACGGCTCCCGGATTTATGCAAGAGTCAGCCGAAAAATTTGAACTTGCAACGACCATGTTGCGTATAACCTTTCCTTATATCTTTTTTATATCACTGGCTTCACTTGTTGGCGCGATACTCAATACATGGAATCGCTTCTCTGTTCCTGCTTTTGTTCCAACGCTATTGAATGTAAGTATGATTCTATTCACGCTATTTTTGACTCCTTATTTTAACCCTCCAGTATTAGCGCTTGCTGCATCGGTTGGTGTAGGCGGTATTTTGCAATTACTTTATCAGCTTCCCTATTTAAAAAAAATTGGTATGTTAGTGTTGCCACGTATTAGTTTTAAAGATAGTGGTGTTTGGCGAGTCTTGAAACAGATGGGACCCGCAATTTTAGGGGTGTCAGTAGGGCAAATATCTTTAATTATTAATACGATTTTTGCCTCATTTCTAGTTTCAGGATCGGTCTCATGGATGTATTATGCAGACCGCTTAATGGAATTTCCTGCTGGCGTGCTTGGTGTAGCATTAGGTACGATTTTATTACCCTCGTTAGCGAAAAGTTTTTCTAAAAGTGATCATAAGCAATATTCTGAGGTATTAGATTGGGGATTGCGACTTTGTTTTTTACTGGCTTTGCCAAGTACCGTGGCATTAGGCGTTATTTCTCGTCCCCTTATATCAACATTATTTGAGTATGGACAATTTACTCTAAATGATACCTTAATGACACAGCGAGCCTTAGTGGCTTATTCTATCGGTCTACTTGGATTGATTTTAATTAAAGTGTTAGCACCCGCATTTTATTCGCGTCAGGATATTAAAACTCCCGTCAAAATTGCAATTGTTACGTTAATTTTAACACAGCTAATGAATCTCGTTTTTATTGGGCCATTACAGCATGCAGGCCTTTCACTATCCATTGGTTTAGCCGCTTGCTTTAATGCTGGGTTATTGTATTGGCAACTGCGTAAAAAACAACTTTATCAACCCCAACCTGGTTGGTATTACTTTTTAATTAAAGTGATTATTGCCGTAATATTAATGTCCACAGTGTTATGGTCTGGCTCACAGCTATTACCTGATTGGTCAACAGGTTCAATGTGGGTTCGTATTGGGCGATTATTTGCATTGGTAATTGTTGGAATCGTTGTTTATTTTGCATCATTGATTGCTATGGGATTTAAGATCAAACACTTTATTAAACGAATTGATTAACAACAACCAATAATTAAAATTTTGTTAAAAATTTTAGGTAACAGGAACGTTTAAGTAAGAATTAATAAGGAAATAAGATGAATAAAGTCTCTTTTTTTACACTACCTATTATAGGTAGTATAGTTTATTTTTTATTGAGTTGTTTTTTTTCGATGTATTTCGCATTTGTGCAATACAATTACGAAACTTTTTGGGACGCATTTCGGTCACTAGATTTTGATACTTCAATTTATTTCTATCAAAATAAATTTGTAAATACATTATGGGTTTTTGGGGTGTTGTCGCTTGTTCTTCATTACGCTAATGTTCATATTGTTAATAAAATCAATGTAATACTGTTGAATTTTATGATGATGATATTTTCAATAATTGCTGCATTTATTCAACAAACTATAATTGTTTATTACTACGAGCTACCTATTTTCCCAATAATGATAATAGTTATCTCATCAGTTATTTTTTGCGCTTTGCTATACAGCTTATTAATTTACTATTTAACAAATTTCTTTGAAAAATACTTTATAAAAAGCAAACAGTCATTTGCAATTACAGAAACTAATAGCTCAAATATTCACTTCATTTTATTTTCAACGTTTATTGGTTTTATTTTGATTAAAGGGTATGAATTAATCACTAATGCTTTTGATTTAATGCTTAGTGACTTTCAAGAGTCTTTGTATATTGGTGGTATATTGCTTGGACTGTTTTTGTCTAAAAGCTGTTTTAAGCAACCCTTTAATAAAATTCAATCAGAAAAACTCATTAAAAGTATTTCTGTGTCTGCCATGATGATTTTTATTTGCGACATTCTTTATTTTACTTTCATGTACAAAATGCCGATAAGATATTATATTAACGCTGATGTATTGATACATGCAGGTTGTAGACTACTCCTATTGGTATTGCTTATTATGCTAATTTGTTTGATTATTAATAAAGTGACTAAGCATTATTTTTTAAAACAAAAATAATAGAGATCAAATAAAATCAATGGCTTTTCTGGCTGATTTTAAAAAATGATTTGTTTTGAGGGGGGCGGTCATTTTGAGCTTTGAGGATATAATAAGCGATTGATGATAACGCTTGCGCTGGGGAGGGTTATGCTGAATCACCCAGCCCGTGAAATGGTTGCCGAATGCGGCCTGCACTGTCCATCTCGTTTACTCGGTTTTACGCATCGGTACCGATTTATTCCTGACAAAATTATTCCCGATAAAATAGCCTTAGCCAAACATTCTTGTTTGACGTGCTAACCTTGCTTTGCCGATGGCACATTATGACGTCGAATAAGGTACGGCATTAACCACCGTTGTAGATAAAAAGTGGATGATTTTTATAAAAAAAGCAAAATAAAAACTTCAATAAAATCAATGTGTTTTCTGAATGTTTTTAGCGTAAAATGAAGATTATTGAGATTGTGTAGTTTCGAATGTGCTAACATTTGTTATATTTTTCGGGGTAATAGCCAGTAATTTTTTGAGTAGCACATGGATATAACCACTGCTCTCAGCAATACCTATGCCTAATGTCGCCACAATTGTAATTCCAAGCGGTGGAAAGCTGATAAAATTAGGTACTATCTTGGTAAAAAAAGTAACAAAATACTTCTAGTTTCAGGATCGGTCTCATGGATGTATTATGCAGACCGCTTAATGGAATTTCCTGCTGGCGTGCTTGGCGTAGCATTAGGTACGATTTTATTACCCTCGTTAGCGAAAAGTTTTTCTAAAGGTGATCATAAGCAATATTCTAAGGTATTAGATTGGGGGATTGCGACTTTGTTTTTTACTGGCTTTGCCAAGTACCGTGGCATTAGGCGTTATCTCTCGTCCTCTTATATCAACATTAATTGAGTATGGGCAATTTACCCTAAATGATACCTTAATGACACAGCGAGCCTTAGTGGCTTATTCTATCGGTCTACTTGGATTGATTTTAATTAAAGTGTTAGCACCCGCATTTTATTCGCGTCAGGATATTAAAACTCCCGTCAAAATTGCAATTGTTACGTTAATTTTAACACAGCTAATGAATCTTGTTTTTATTGGGCCATTACAGCATGCAGGCCTTTCACTATCCATTGGTTTAGCCGCTTGCTTTAATGCTGGATTATTGTATTGGCAACTGCGTAAAAAACAACTTTATCAACCCCAACCTGGTTGGTATCTCTTTTTAATTAAAGTCATTATTGCCGTAATATTAATGTCCACAGTGTTATGGTCTGGCTCACAGCTATTACCTGATTGGTCAACGGGTTCAATGTGGGTTCGTATAGGGCGATTATTTTTATTGGTAATTGTTGGCATCGTTGTTTATTTTGTGTCATTGATTGCTATGGGATTTAAGATTAAACACTTTATTAAACGAATTGATTAATAATAAACAACGGGTAAAGATAAATTTCATTTTTTCAAAAAAGTATCAAATAGTAAAAATCATTAATTATAAAACTAATGAGGAAATAAGATGAATAAAGTGTCTTTTTTACTCTCCCCATTATTGATGGTGTAGTGTAGTTTATTTTTATTGAGTTGTTTTTTTCGATGTATTTCGCATTGGTGCAATACCATTACCAAACTTTTTTAGACGTATTTCGGTTACTAGATTTTGGTATTTCCAATTTATTTCTATCAAAATAAATTTGTAGATACATTATGGGTTTTTGGCGTGTTGTTGCTTGTTCTTCATTACGCTAATGTTCATATGGTTAATAAAATATAATGCTATTGATTTACATAATGATGATATTTTCGATAATTGCTGTATTTCTTCAACAAAAAAGTAGCGTACTATTAATCAATAGGTTATGATTTAAGTGCTTTAAAGCAAAGGAATACTCATTAATTGAGTGATTTTTAAAAATTAAATAAAAACATAAAGTTAATTAATAGGATAATCGGAATGCGTTATCATGACTGGGCTATGGTCTGCCAAATCTACGCCCAAAATCTTTTTTATTTTCACTATAGTCAAAATCAAACTCATTTCTTATTTTTATCACCGAAGTTATCGAAATCATCACGCTTAATAAAGTTGTCGGATATATCGGTGTTTTTTTTGTGGAGGTTGCGTTTTTTACCTTTTTCATTTTTCTTCTTTAATCTATCTAATTTATTTAGG
Organism: Gilliamella sp. Nev5-1; assembly: GCF_001690895.1. Taxonomy (NCBI): domain Bacteria; kingdom Pseudomonadati; phylum Pseudomonadota; class Gammaproteobacteria; order Orbales; family Orbaceae; genus Gilliamella; species Gilliamella sp. Nev5-1. The sequence goes on from NZ_LZHO01000008.1 coordinate 22,307, forward strand.
TTACCTAAATCACATAAATTATTTAAATTAACTAAGTTCTCGCTGTTCTTTGCGCCACTGCTTTTATTGTCATATACGCAGGGTTCTCAGGCATTAACGGCGCATACATCAAGGGAAATTGAGGGTAATGCGCCGTATTTAACGTTTGATGGTGGGCGAACTAAGGTGACTTCGACGGATAACCTATTAGCTATTGAGTTGCCAGATGGTAGAACCCTCAAGCCATCAACTAACACATCAAGTTCGAGAAATCCGATACAGCTAGTCAATGGAACTACTTTTAATGATATACACATGGTGGTGCCATTATCGGTAAATACAGTCAGTTTAAATGACTTAATTACTCAAGGTAATTGGGGAGATGACGATGGGGATGGTCAGGGTACTAATGGTGTTACTGCGATGGGGAGTGTATCGGTGAGTTTTACTGATGCGGATAATAATACTGTAAGTCGTAGTGATGCATTAGATATTTGTAAGGCGCCTTATAAGATGACATTAAGTAGTACAGGAGGGGATTTACAAACAAAGTACGGGTTACCTAATACAAGAAATTTTAGTAGCCAAACAGTAACGTATTATATTAATCCGTATAGTGGTCCTCGTATTTGTTTTGTCAGGCCGAGTACTCATTCTTCCACCTTCGAACCCTCTGGCATGGTTCCTGATAAGGGATTTTTAGTTCAGTCAACAAGTTCGTCATCTTATGGCCTTAATTTTCCAACAACGGGGGGGAATGGTTTGTATTTTGATTTACTCATAGCTGGGGTTGATGCGAGTCAGTTGACATGGTCTTCAGTCTCACGTGGAGGGATAACAGCTACGGTGAGTTGGAGACTGCCAAAACAAGGCGGCGAAGAAGATGCGTGGATTCATGATGAAGATAGATCCAGTTATGTAACGCGAGTAACTTTAACGGGGCCTAGGGCAAGTGATGCTCAAATGCAGTCAGATAATCCTAGCCCTTTAACCGTACCATCTTTGCCACAGACATTTGAGTTGGTGGGTAGAGATAGTAGTGGGAATGAGGTGAAGTATGGATTTGTGTTGAGGCAGTGGTTTGTCCATCGGGGTGATAAATGGGATTATTGGTCTAACCAAATATCTTGGTGTGGTCGTTTGGGTTATCGTGCGCCAAAGATCAAGGATTTAACTAACGCGAAGTGTGGTTCAGATAATCGATTTCCATGTTATGATGGCATAGATGGCGCCACGCCGTCGTCAAATACATGGTATAACACGCGTTATATAGGCGCAGGATTTTTCACGGAGTGGGACAGCTTAGAATTTTATTTTGATAGCATGAACTACGACGATATGAGCTTCAGAAGTGCAAGCTGGACAAGCGACGCTACAGATAGCGGTGTCCAGTTTAGTGTCTATGGCGGTGCTGTCCGCATCAAAGATGGGTCGCACCGCGAGTACATTTATTGCACCACACCTTAGCTTTTATTTCTTAGCCCTTAATCCTTAGGTCGTGGAGGGGGGAGATGGTGCAAACAGAGGGTAATTTATTAAAGAACAGCGCCCTAGCGTAGTTGGGGCGCTTTATTGGGAGTGCGGTTGTTGTGGTTTAAATTCGAAGTTTATTTTGTTCAACAAAGCTAATACGTCCGAAACCACTGCACCCATCAATTGTAATCACAAAAAAGTATTGATTTATTGAAGTTTTTTGATGAAACGGCTTATTAAAAACTTTAATAAAATCAATGACTTTTCTGACGGATTTTTATGCCCCCCATCCCCCTACATCGTTATAATAAATGAACATCAATTGCTATTTTGTTATTACCTAAGGAAGTTATTTGGGCTGTTCTGCGTTAAGAAATCACAGATTTCTTGCTGTGATTTGAGTGTTCTAATATTTTGTAGGACGTCTGCTGCTTGAGTATAGTGCTGTTTTAAGTAAGCAAGCCACTGTTTGATGCGTGCAGAATGATAAAGCGGTTTAACGTCATCAATGGAGGATGTCGCATAGTGGATTAAAATTTCCATCACTTGTTGCCAACTGAATGCTGATTGTTCAGTCCGAATCATATTGGCCAAGTTAGGAATCGTTAAAATACCACGGCCTAGCATAATATCGTTAGTTTGGCTTTGGTTTATGCAATTTTTTGCATCCTCAATAGCAAAAATTTCACCATTGGCAATAACAGGAATATTTAGCTGTTGCTTGACTTGACCTATTGTTTGCCAATCTATTTTTTCGGCTTTATAACCATCTTCTTTGGTTCTGCCATGAATAGCAATTTCATTGGCACCGGCAAGCTCAATGGCGCTGGCGATGTCGTGGCAATGTGATTTATTATCCCATCCTAAGCGAATTTTGACTGATAATTTATTTGTTGCCCCTATTGCTTGCCTTACTTGGCTGACAATATTAAATATCTGTTCGGGATATTGTAATAAATAAGCGCCTCCGTGACTGCCAACGACCGTTTTGGCTGGGCAACCAAAATTGATATCAATACCATAAGAGCCTAATTCAATGGCTTTAACGGCATTTTCCGCCATCCACTCTGGCGACTGGCCAAGAATTTGTACCCGAACTGGCGTGCCAGATTTAGTTTTTCCGTTATGGTAAAGCTCAGGACACAGGCGATAAAAAGTCCGATTAGATAATTTATGATGGGTTACTCTAATAAATTCAGTCACACAATAATCAAATTGGTTAATTTCAGTTAAAAGTTGCCTGACTTGATAATCAAGTACACCCTCCATGGGCGCTAAAATAATTCGGTTAATTTTCATTGCGAAACCTGATTAGTATGACTATTTCCACAAATGCGACAGTTAAATTGTTTGGTAAATTTAACTTGGTTAAATTCCATTGTCATTGTATCAATCATTAATACACGACCAATTAATGGTTTTCCATATTGGGTTAGCACTTTGATGGCTTCTAAGGCTTGCATGGTGCCAAACATGCCAACAAGTGGCGCCATGACACCCGCTTCAACACATGTGAGTTGATCTTGACCAAATAAGTGGCTCAAACAGTGATAACAAGGTTCATCAGGTTGATAAGTAAATACGCTTAATAACCCCTCCATACGGATAGCCGCTCCAGAAACTAGCGGTTTTTTTACATGAAAACAACAACGGTTAATTTGCTCTCGTGTCACTAAGTTATCAGTGCAGTCGATGACAATATTATGCTGTTTGATAAGCGAAATGAGCTTGTCATCGTCAAGTTGCTGATGCACTGTTTCAATTAACGTATTGGCATTGATATTGGTTAAGGCCTCTTTTGCCACCTCGACTTTGTATTGATTGATAGCGCTTTCAGTATATAAGATTTGTCGATTTAAGTTGGATTTTGATATGGTGTCAAAATCAATTAATGTTAATTTACCTAAACCTGATGCAGCCAAATAGAGCGATGCCGCACAGCCGAGTCCACCTAAACCGATGATCAGTGCTGAACTGTTTTTTAATATTTGTTGTTTATCAATATCAAAACCACGCAATGTGATTTGTCTATCATAACGAAACAATTCTTGATCAGTCAGTTCTTGCATAGTGGGTGTTTATTGTGGTTAATGATGAAGAAGCATTATAACAGAAACTTGGCACAATAATGTGCCAAGCCATTAAGATTATTTGTCAAAGCCAGATAGGAATGTTAAATATTCTTCTTTGGTCATGAGTGGTTTATATTCTGACATCAGTGTTTGTGCTGGTTTTGCGTCGTCATAAAGTAAATCGATAATTGTACAGGCCATCATTTGTGCGGGACGGATGTAAGCCATATCTTCATCAAATACGGTATAATCTTTACCGTGTAAAACACCTCGAACCGAACCAATCCATGGGTGACTAACAGGCATAATGTGGGATAGATCGCCAGTATCCGTGCTTCCTGTCATATGAGGGGCAATAGAAACATTTTCTTCACCAATTAATGCTTCAGCATTATGTTTTAAAAGCTCGTTAAGCGTTGGATTATTATTTAATGGTAGATAGCCAGGCAAGTCCTTAATTTCACAGGTTGCCCCAACCGCCATAGCGCCTGCTTTTAGTGCTTGATTAATTCGCTCATTGGCATCAATCATGGCGGGCACATTGCCTGCTCGTACATAGCTTTCCATTCTGACATCGCTTGGAACCACATTAACTAAATCACCGCCTTGGGTAATAATTGGGTGAAATCGAATATAATCTTTTTCTTGAAATGTTTCGCGTATGGCATGTACGCCCATCATTCCCATCATAGCTGCATTTAAGGCATTTACTCCGGCATGTGGCGCTGCTGCTGCGTGCGACGCTTCGCCTTTATATTTAATCAGTTTACCGATAAAACCATTGCTTGTTGTTGATATTTCAATAAAACCATCTTGGCGGTCATTGGGTACGCTAGTTAAGTGTATTTGTAATGCCATATCGATATCATCAAATTCACCGCGCGAGATTAGCTCTGGTTTACCGCCAATATATTTGATTTTACCTTCCTCAATAAGGCGATTACGATATGTGATTTCAACATATTCTTCAGCTGGAACCGCAAAAGGTACCACATCCCCTGCTAAAAATTGCATGGCACCAGAATCTATTAGCCCCATGGTCACAGCCATCATATTGGCAATTTGAGCATTATGACCACAGCAGTGTGCCGCGCCAGATGTTTCATCAGCAGCAGGATGATCAGCGCAAATAATGGCATCAAGCTCCCCTATAACAGCAATGCTATACTTACTGCCTTTGCCCCCTTTTAAGCGGCCTTTTACACCTGTTATTGCTAATTTATTTTTAAATGGTACGCCCAGTTTTTCAAAGCTTTCTTCAACTTTTTTGGCCGTTTTGTGTTCTTTGTAACCAAGTTCAGGCTCTGCCCAAATTGATTCGGCGACCGCCTTAATATCGGCCTTACGATTTGCAATAGCAATACAAACCTTCTTTTTAAGTTCTTCTTTTGTCATAAATTAAATCCTAATCCAAATTAGATAACACCTTCCCAATGTAAGGTGATTTGCGCAATGATTGCTGCAAAAATAAAGGTACCTGAAAACACCGCCAAAGAAACCGGAATGATTCGCCACGAGATATTTTTAAATAATGCTAAATCTTTGCCAATAGCAAGCCCTGCATAAGCAAGTACTGGGGTACAAACAGCCAATAAAGAAACCTTGTCAGTAATTGAAACAATCTGCTCATGAAAAGGGAAAATAGGTGATGAAGCGGCTGCTGCAACGACCGATACCCATAATATGACAGGAAGTTTGTTGCATAAAGGAATCTTGCTAATAATATATCCAACAATTGATATGGCAACTAAAATTGATAATGCTTCTATTGACTGCATAAAGTCAATTTTATAACCAACAGTATTACCAGCTGCCATAATAATGGCAACTAAGATCAATAAAAAAATTGTTTCTAAAAACTTCATTATAGTGCTCCTTCTTTATGACGATTACGACGTAAACGGCTAAAAGTGTTATATAAGAAAGAAGCAAAAGGTAATGAAAATAATGTATAAATATAAATACCAACAATGCTAGACATTAAGTTCGCTGTCGTGGCATAGGCTTTAATATCTTCACTTATTTCTGGATAAAGATCACTTATTGGTGCCAGTGACGCAGCCATCATACTACCACTTCCAACGCCTGCGCCCATAGCTAAGGCATAAGGGTGGAGAATATCTAATTTTGCTATCACACTGGCTAGTATACTCATCCATATAGCACCATAAAGTGTGCCACAAATATACATCGCCATAACACCTCGACCTTCGGCAGAGTCCAATCCGTATTTATCGGCAACAATTGCGATATTGGGTTCACGAGCAACAGAGTAGGTTGCTCCAACTGCTTCGCGTTTCATACCTAGCATCATTGCTAGTGGTAAACCAAGTAAAATGGTGCCAGCAAAATGACCTAACTCTTGAAAGATTAATGCCGATTTTGCATCTTCTAGAATCATTTCTATTTTTGGTCCCACAGAAAGCCCCAGTTTGGCGATAAGTAGCATTAACGTTACCATCATGATGGCACTAGCATGATTCATATTTTTTAGATTTAATATTTTAAATTTTGGTAGGCTGATTATGCCGCCAATAATCATGGCATATAACATGGGGTATAATGTGATAATCCAAATAGATTGTTTGCCAATAAACTCACAGAATAAAACGACTATCATTGCGAGTAAATGCACTTTGTAGTCTTTTAATATTTCCATTCCTGCTCCTTTTTTATTTTTATCTATTTTATACTAGGGTCGCCCCTAAGGTATTTTGAAAGTGCTTTAAAGCCCATTGATGACCGATAGGATCAAAGCTTGCAACTGCATTTTTATGAATAACTATTTTATAACCTAAGTTATAAGCATCGACCGCCGTGTGTAAAATGCAAATATCAGTACAAACACCAATTAAATGAATTTCAGTTATATGTCTCTCGCGTAAGCGGAGATCGAGATCTGTGCCACAAAATGCTGAGTAGTGGCGTTTGTTGATCCAGTAAATATTGGTTGAGTTTTGATGTTTTTGATAGATTTGATGTAAATTACCAAATAATTGTTGTCCAACTGTTCCGACAAGATTATGAGGTGGGAAGAGTGAATTTTCAGGATGATATGTATCTGAAGGTTCATGGGAATCAATAGCAAAAACGATAAACTGATTATTTTTAATAAATGATTCAGTTATATTTAATATTTCGGGCTCAATTTGTTGACCGGCAGAGCCAGTAGTTAAGGCGCCATCGTTAGCAATGAAGTCATTGGTGTAGTCAATTGAAATTAAAGCTTTCATATCAAGTTAATAATATCTAAATCATACTAAAGCTTAGTAATAAATATTTGATATGACAAGTTTTAAATGAATCATTTTCCAATTTCATCAAGAAAAAAGGAATTTAATTTTGTTATCCTATTGAATTTAAAATAATTTGTAAAATTACTTATAAAGTAAAATTATTATCATCAACCGAGTATAAATAAATTAAATAGTGATTATTTTAAAACATAGGCTTTATCCCCTGATAAATTGCTCTATAATAATTGTTATTTTTGACAATTGCACACAGGATATATTTAATGAGAACAATTTATTGCGGACAACTAAACGCAAGTTATATTAATCAAGACGTCACATTATGTGGATGGGTCAATAAACGCCGTGATTTAGGTGGAATGATTTTTATTGATATGCGTGATCGTGAAGGAATTGTGCAAGTTTTTTTTGATCCTGATTATCAACAAGCATATCAATTAGCAGGTGAGTTACGTAATGAATTTTGTATCCAAATTAAAGGCAAGGTAAGAGCAAGGCCAGAAGGGCAAGTTAATAAAGATATGGCGACAGGTGAGGTTGAAATTTTAGCCACCGAGCTGACTATATTTAACCGTAGTGATGTTTTACCGCTTGATTTCAATCAAAACAACAGCGAAGAACAACGTTTAAAATATCGTTACATTGATTTGCGTCGCCCTGAAATGGCAACGATCTTTAAAACTCGAGCAAAAATTACCGCTTTTGTTCGCTCATTTATGAATGAACATGGCTTTTTAGATATCGAAACACCGATGTTGACTAAAGCAACACCTGAAGGCGCTCGTGATTATTTGGTGCCAAGCAGAATTCATAAAGGTGAGTTTTACGCACTACCGCAATCACCACAACTATTTAAGCAATTATTAATGATGTCAGGATTTGATCGATATTATCAAATTGTAAAATGTTTTCGTGATGAAGACTTACGTGCCGATCGCCAACCTGAATTTACCCAAATTGACGTTGAAACATCGTTTATGACAGCCGAACAAGTGCGTGATGTTATGGAACAGATGATCCGTGAACTTTGGTTGCATGTAAAAAATGTGGATTTAGGAAAGTTCCCTATTATGACTTTTGCTGAAGCGATGCGTCGTTATGGTAGTGATAAACCCGATTTACGTAATCCCCTTGAAATTATTGATGTGGCTGATTTGGTTAAAGATGTCGATTTTAAAGTGTTTTCAACACCAGCTAATGATCCTAAAGGGCGTGTAGCTTTACTTTGTGTACCAAATGGTGCGCAATTAACACGTAAACAACTTGATGAATATACACAATTCATTTCGGTTTATGGTGCTAAAGGTATGGCATGGATTAAGGTTAATGAACGTAGTAAGGGGTTAGATGGTGTACAAAGCCCTGTGGCAAAATTCTTTAATGAATCGCAAATGGAAGCATTACTTAATCGTGCCAATGCTAAAGATGGTGATATTTTATTATTTGGTGCTGATAGCTATAAAGTGGTGAGCGATGCACTAGGGGCATTACGTTTGAAAGTCGGTAAAGATTTAGCGTTAACCGATGAAAATAAATGGGCTGTACTTTGGGTGGTTGATTTCCCGATGTTTGAAGAAACCGATGAAGGGTTAAGTGCGATGCATCATCCATTTACGTCACCAAAAGATTATTCGCCAGAAGATCTTATTAAAAATCCTGAGAATGCGGTTGCTAATGCCTATGATATGGTCATTAATGGTTATGAAGTTGGAGGGGGATCTGTCCGTATTCACCGTAGTGAAATGCAACAGGCCGTTTTTTCAATTTTAGGTATTAACGAACATGATCAACGTGAGAAATTTGGGTTTTTACTTGATGCATTGAAATACGGTACGCCACCACATGCAGGATTAGCCTTCGGTTTAGATAGGTTAAGTATGTTATTAGCCGGAACGGATAATATTCGCGATGTGATAGCATTTCCTAAAACAACTGCGGCAACTTGTTTACTTACCGATGCGCCAAGCCCGGCAAATGCAGCAGCTTTGACTGAACTGGGTATTGAAGTAAGTAAAAAATAGTTATATTTGATGCAAAAATTTAAAAATCCTGAATCTGTTCTGGTAGTCATTTTTTGCCAGACAACAAAACGTTGCCTTATGTTACAACGCCAAGATGATCCCCATTTTTGGCAATCAGTAACAGGTAGTATGGAGGCTCATGAATCGCCACAAGAAACAGCAATTCGTGAAGTTTTAGAAGAAACAGGTATTGATATTCTTGGTCAAAATCTTGAGTTAATTGATGTAGAGCATATCGTTGAATTTGAAATTTTTCCACAATTCAGGCATCGATATGCGCCAGATGTTACGGTAAATAAAGAACATTGGTTTTATCTTCCTCTTATTGACGAGATAACGCCAATACTTACCGAACATTTAGCTTACCAATGGCTTAAGATTGATGATGCTGCCAATCTTACTTTGTCTCCCAATAATAGTGAAGCTATCGGTAACATTCATCGTTTGATTGAATCTAATTAAGGGGGTAGGAAATGAAATCGTATTTATATGCTATTGTGTTATCCTTTTTATACTTTTTTGTATCAACTAGCCATGCAGATATAGACATAAAAAAATGTCAACCTAATCAAAACGGTCATGTTATTTTTAATGATGATGATGATAAAATCGCTAAAAAAATCATTGATGATAAATTTGAACAATATCTCCTTTACCAAGTTGATCAGAATCAATTTATTGATATCGATGAAAAACAATTTGACGCTTTATCATCTAAAATTATTGAATGTAATCAAGATAAACAAACGCCTATATATAGGAAGGTTTTGCCGTAGTTAGGCTATATAGTTAGGTTATGTAGTTAGACTGATAAATAAGTGAGCATTAAGGATTAAAAATATTCTGGGTTTAGTTAACTCAAGGTTAGTTAGTAATAGAGAGCCATAATAAATGAATTTTTCAAATTTTCGGGATTTTTTAGATTATCTTGAGCAACACGGTGAGTTAAAGCGGATTTCGTTCCCTGTTAACCCTTATCTTGAAATGACCGAAATTGCTGATCGCGTTTTACGTAGTGAAGGCCCAACTTTATTATTCGAAAACCCAATTGGTTATGATATGCCTGTTTTATGTAATTTGTTTGGCACAGCTAAACGTGTTGCGATGGGAATGGGGCGCAAAGATACTTCAGCTTTGCGTGAAATTGGTGAGCTATTGGCATTTTTGCGTGAGCCCGATCCACCAAAAGGGATACGGCAATTTTTTAATGTCTTGCCTAAATATAAACAAGTACTAAATATGCCTGTTAAACGTCGTTCATCGGCGCCATGCCAAGAGATGGTTTTTAAAGATGATGATGTGGATTTGACCCGTTTACCTATTATGCATTGTTGGCCTGATGATGTGGCACCATTGCTGTCTTGGGGATTAACTATTACCAAAGGCCCTTATAAAGAACGGCAAAATGTGGGAATTTACCGTTTGCAATTATTAGGTAAAAATAAACTAATTATGCGCTGGCTTTCACACCGTGGCGGTGCACTTGATTTTGCTGAGTGGCAACAAGCGCATCCTAACGAGAGATTCCCTATTAGTGTCGCTATTGGCGCTGATCCCGCAACTATTTTAGGTGCAGTGACACCAGTGCCAGACACATTACCCGAATATGCTTTTTCAGGATTATTGCGCGGTAGTCGAACAGAGGTCGTCAAATCGTTATCAAGTGATTTAGACGTTCCTGCCAGTGCCGAGATAATTCTTGAAGGTTATATTGATCCTAATGAGCTAGCATCAGAAGGACCCTATGGCGATCACACGGGTTATTATAATGAGGTGGAACAATTTGCTGTCTTTACTGTGACGCATTTAACTCACCGTAAAGACGCCATTTATCATTCAACTTATACAGGCAGGCCACCAGATGAGCCGGCGATAATGGGACTGGCGTTAAATGAAGTCTTTATTCCAATTTTACAAAAACAGTTTCCTGAAATTGTTGATTTTTATCTACCGCCTGAAGGATGTTCATATCGTATTGCGATTGTGACAATTAAAAAACAATATCCTGGCCATGCTAAAAGAATCATGATGGGAGTGTGGTCTTATCTGCGACAATTTATGTACACTAAATTTGTTATTGTCTGTGATGATGACATTAATGCCCGAGACTGGAAAGATGTGATGTGGGCGATTTCTACTCGCATGGATCCACAGCGTGATACGACTTTTATCGATAATACACCGATCGATTACTTAGACTTTGCTTCACCAGTTTCTGGATTAGGCTCTAAAATGGGATTGGATGCTACTAATAAATGGTCTGGTGAAACAAATCGAGAGTGGGGCAAAATCATTAAAAAAGATCCTAAAGTTATTGCTCGAATTGACGAAATCTGGAATGAACTTGGTTTATAGTATTATCGTTATCACATTTTTTATTATGGTAAAGTTAAAAAACCCATTAGGTGTGATACAGAAGAATAGAATTGTAAAAGACAAAATGCGCATTAAAGAATTTATTCCTATAAATGAATAAACGGTATATTGATATAAAAATAATGCGCTAAATAAGTTTCTTTTTAAAAATGGCAATAATATTGATATCGTTGTTCAATCCTAATCAAATTTTTTGTTATCGACCTTATGTGGCATGATGATTCAACTTTATTGATTAATAATGTTTTATTTTAAAAATAGTATAAATAAAATAACCCAAATAAGTCTTAAACAAAAACTATTCCTTTTAGATGCATTTATGTATAATTATAGGTAATCTCATAAAAATTAGAAAAAATGAAAAAAATCAAGATATTATTTGTATTGTTATTATCCATTTCTTATAGTGTACAGGCCACCAGTTATAAGGCACAGCCAGATGATACTCAATTAAAGCTTAAAGAATCAGATTTATTGCTTCCCGCTTTGCGTTTATCTGCAGAAAAAGGTAATGCAGAAGCACAATATTCGTTAGGAAGTGTTTATAAACAAGGCTTGGGCGTTGAAGTTAGTGATGTTCGTGCTTTTTTCTGGTATAAAAAAGCAGCAGAACAGGGGCTAGCTAAAGCACAAAATAATCTAGCATTAATGTATCAAAGTGGCTTGGGTACCAATCGCGATTTCAACGAAGCCGTTAAATATTTCAAATTAGCGGCAGATCAAAATTATGCATTGGCTAAATACAATTTAGCTTTAATGTATCAACAAGGTGAAGGTGTTGAAAAAAACACATTGACCGCAATTGATTATTTTACACAAGCAGGTGATAGCGGGATTTATGACGCTTATTTAAATCTTGGAATTATGTATTTTTTTGGTGATGGCATAAAAGAAGATCGTATGATTGCGGCTGATTGGTTTAGTAAAGCAGCTAAAGAAAATATGCCAGAAGCGCAATATTATTTAGGACTAATGTCAGAAAAAGGAGATGGTTTAACCCAAGATTATATGGCTGCTAGTTATTTTTATACACAAGCAGCAGAACGGGGGCACGTACTTGCTATGTATAATTTAGCTATTATGTACGCAACAGGTACCGGAGCTAAACCTGATAATACGCAAGCAGCATATTGGTTTACTAAAGCTGCCGAAGCTGGCAATGTTGATGCTCAGTATAATATTGGTGTAATGTATGATGTAGGTGGTGGTGTTTCTAAAGACGATAAGAAAGCCGTTGAGTGGTATCTAAAAGCTGCAGAGCAAGGCAGTGTTGATGCACAATATAATTTAGGCATTAAATATCTAGAAGGTAAAGGCACAGATCAAGATAACGATCGTGCCATTTATTGGTTTACTAAAGCTAGCGAACAAGGAGACCAAGACGCTAAAACCTATTTAGAACACTTATTACCTAAAAAATAAAAGTGCTGTATTTTTGCTTTATCCAGAATTTCGCATACCAGCTGCAATGCCAGAAATGGTGATCATGAGTCCTTGCTCTACTATAATATTGTCATCGCCGCAGTGTTTCCGTGAACGGCTTAATAACTCTACTTGTAATAAGTTTAATGGCTCAATATAGGTATTACGCAAGGCTACAGATTGTGCGATCCAAGGCAAATCAGCCATTAAACTAACATCATCGGTGATCGTTAGCACAGTATTGATATCTTGGGTTAACAAATTCCTTAATTCTTCGCCTAGTGGCCATAAAGCAGGATCGACCAAACGTTGCTCATAATATTCGTGGATATCAGGCGCCGATTTGGCGTAAACCATTTCAAGCATGCCTAATCGAGCATTAAAAAAAGGCCACTTGTGATACATTTCTTTAAGAAGCTCTTTTTTTCCCTCCTCGATGACAGATCTCAGTGCGTTACCGGCTCCAAGCCAAGATGGTAGCATTAATCGGTTTTGTGTCCAGGCAAAAATCCATGGAATAGCACGTAAGCTTTCAATCCCCCCTCCCGTTCGACGTTTTTGTGGTCTGGAGCCTAGTGGTAATCTGCCTAATTCAACCTCTGGCGTTACCGCTCTAAAATAATCAACAAAATCAGCTCGTTCGCGTACATAACTGCGATAGCAATTGCAGGAAAGTTCCGACATTTCATCCATAAGATGGCGCCATGCTTGTTTTGGTGCTGGTGGGGGCAATAAATTGGCTTGTAAAATCGCTGAGGTATAAAGCATTAGGCTACTGAGAGCAACTTCTGGTAAACCAAGTTTAAAACGAATCATTTCACCTTGTTCGGTAACTCTAAGCCCACTTTTTAACGATCCAGGTGGTTGAGAAAGTAGAGCTGCATGAGCAGGTGCACCACCACGACCAATTGAGCCACCTCGACCATGGAATAATACTAAATTAATATTATATTTTTCAAATAAGCTAACTAGCTCTTCTTGCGATCGATACTGTGCCCAAGATGCGGCAAGTGTACCTGCATCTTTAGCCGAATCAGAATAACCTATCATCACCATTTGCTTACCTTGGATTTTGTCACGATACCAAGGTATATCCAGCAGCTTTTGCATAACCGATTTAGCGTTATTTAAGTCTTCTAATGTTTCAAATAATGGCGCAACAGGGATATACTTTTGGCAATCAACGATTTTCAATAATAAGTAAACAGCTAAAATATCTGAAGGCGCCTTAGCCATTGATATTACGTAAGAAGCAATTGATTCTTCGCCTGCTTTTTTGATAACTCGACAAGTATCTAATACTTCTTGAACTGTTTCATCTGGTTGCCAGTTATAAGGTAGTAATGGTCGGTTAGATTGCAACTCAGTTAATAAAAATACTTGTTTTTCTTCCTCTGACCATTTTGCATAGCTACCTAAATTCAGTTCTTGGGTCAACGCATCAAGTGCCTGAATATGTACGGAACTATCTTGGCGAATATCTAATCTAACCAATTGTAAACCAAAACTTTTTATCCGCCGTAAAGTATCAAGTAATGGACCATGGGCAATTGTTGACATGCCATTATCAATTAATGATTCATAACAGGTATAAAGTGGTGTCCATAACTGTTCGTTTTTAATTAAAATATCTCTTGGTGGTAGTACTTGTTCACTATTCAGTAAAGCTTCAATATAATTGTGAGTTTTTATTAAACGAGTGCGTAACTGTTTCATTACAGCTCGATAGGGCTCGGAAACGGTTTTGTTCTTTTCATCTAATAGATTGATAACAGATTGGTTACATTCTGTCATTGAAAGTTCACGGACAAGTATTTGAATATCAGATAAAAATAATTCAATTGACTTTAATCTAGCTTGTAACATTACTTTTTCTGTCACTTTTGCTGTCACATTTGGATTTCCGTCACGATCACCTCCCATCCATGAAGTAAATTTTATGGGAACATGTTCAACGGAGAGTTGTTCATCAAAAGTATCAACCAACTGGTCATTAAGTTCACGTAAGAATAAAGGCACGCCTTGCCATAAACTATCTTCAATGACAGAAAATCCCCATTTAGCTTCATCGATTGGGCTTGGGCGTTTTTTTCGGATTTCATCGGTATACCAAGCTTGGCAAACTAACTGTTTCAAGCGTCGCATAATCCGTTCTATCTCATAATCAGCTAAATCATCATGATCAAGCTGAGATAAACAGCTATTAATTGCGGTATAGGTGTTTATCATGGTTCTACGATTGATTTCAGTTGGATGAGCGGTTAATACTAATTCAATTGATAAATCATTAATTGCTTTGGTAATGGTTTCATTTGAAAAATTAAGTTTTTTTAGAGTACTAAATAATTCAGTCATTTTTTTAGGGCTACTAGAAGCTTCCCCATGCGGTGAAATACCATAATACTCAGCAGCAGTGTTAACTAAGTTCAAAAATTGGTTAAATGCGCGTGCAACATGCAATAGATCATCATCATTCAGATTTTCAATTAATTTGAGTAGCTCATTATGTGCTTGAACGTTTCCTTGTTGAGCTGATTTTGATAATTGTCTTATTTTTTCGACTAAATCGAATGTTTCATTGCCTGTGGCACGTTTAATCGCATTGCCTAGTAAAGTACCCAGCATATTGACATTACTTCGCATTGAGGAGTATTGGTTATTCATGATTTTCTCGTTTTTGATTTTATTATGCCTAAGATCCTTTAAAATGCATGAAAAAAATGGCAGTTTAATGACATCGGTATAATTGTTGGTTAACTTGCTTAAGATATATACTTTATAACAATGTTGCTTTGAATTTAAATAATAAAATTTTATGGTTTTAATTGTTTTTAATTGTTTTAATTATATTTACTTCAAAATATTAATAAGTAAAAATATTTCTTTAATTTTGAAATGTTCGTCTAAATAGTATTTAGCTGGTTTATTTTTCAGTGAACACAGTGTTGCAAACTGTATATTAATATCATTTGGGTATATACTAACAGTATTATGAATATGTATTGGATAATTAGATGATCGCTATTTTTTATATCGCGTCGATTATTGCTGTTATTGCTAGTATAAAAGTGATTAGTAGCTTGCGAGTTGATAAGGCAATTTTGTACCTTATTATTTCGCTGTTTGCTTCAGCGTCGATATTTATTCTACTTAATACCTATTTTTCTGCTGTTATATATATATTATTGTTTATTGGTGGAACAACGGCTCTTTTTTATGTTGTCGCTTCAATTTTGGCAATTCGTGTTGATAATATAGAAACAAAAAAACAAGGCATTAGCCCAAAAATTTGGTTAGGGCCATTAATTTTAGCTTTTATTTTGTTAGTCGCGCTTATTTATGGTGTAGTAACGGTCAACTATTCGGAGCTGAAAGAGTCTCATGAATTAATGCATGAAATGTCTGTATATGCATACATTTTAATGGCTGAATTAGCTATATTTTTATTATTAGGTGCAGCTGTGATTGCTTATCATTTTATGCATCGGCTGTTGTCGGAGAAATAATATGATCCCACTTATGCATTGTCTTATCTTTGCTTCTATTTTATTTGTGATCGGCTTATTAGGGGTAATGATTCGACGCAATCTCTATTTTCTGTTGCTTAGCCTGATGATTATGAATAATGGTGCAATCGTTGCGTTGTTTTCGGCAAGTAGTTATTGGCAACAATCTGATGGACAAGTACTTGCAATACTCGCGGTAATAACAGCCCTAGCAGAGATTTGTGTTGGGCTAGCATTAATGATGAAACTATTCTACCGCCGAAAAACCTTAAATATTGACTCACTGAGTGAGATGAAAGGATGAATCTACTTTATTTAACTATCATTGTTCCCTTGCTTTCTTTTTTTGGATTGATTTGCCTAGGGAGGCATATACGCTCAATTAATGTAATAATTATAGGCGTCAGTACTATGCTCATCGTTGCATTAATTACGGTATTTTCATGTATTGATTTTTATTCAAATACAGTGCCCGACATGACGCTAATCTATACTAGGCTATTATGGAATTGGATTTCTGTTGGTGATTTCGTTATACCTTTATCTTTGACACTAGATGGTTTATCACTAACTTTTTTAGTGCTAATCTCATTTTTTGGTTTCTTGATCTATTTTTTTGCAGCTTGTTATTTGACGTTAAGAAAGGATATTTATACTTTTTATGCTTACAGTAACTTATTAATTGCTAGCATGTTAACTATTATATTAGTTGATAATTTATTTGTTATGCTAATTGGTTGGGAAGGTGTGAGCATAAGTACTTACTTACTTATTGGTATTTACTATCAACAAGCGCGTAATGGCTATGCTGCAGTGAAAGCATTTATCGTTATGCATTTAACGGATATATTTTTAATCATTGGTATATTTTTACTTTATCAGACTTTAAACACATTAAATATTCATGATGTTTTGGTGCAAGCACATGATAATTTAGCGGTTGATTCAGACATTATATTCTGGATAACTTTAATGTTATTCCTTGGAGCAATGAGTAAATCTGCACTGTTTCCCATGCATTCATGGTTTGCCGAAACAACATTAGCGCCAATGCCCGCGGTAGCTTTGTTACAATCATCAACAGTTATTTTAGCTGGGGTATATTTAGTTTTAAGATTAAGTAATTTGTTTATGATGTCGAGCGATGTTTTAGCTATTATATCGATGATTTCATCATTAACGATATTATTTGCTAGTACTATTGCATTAGTGCAGTACGATATTAAACGAATTATCACGTATATCAATTTAGCGCAAATTAGTTACCTTTTTTATGCTTTTTCAACACAAAGTTGGAATTTGTCTTTGAATTGCTTAATTAATTACTCCGTAACAAGCACATTGTTAATTTTAGCCTCATCTATTGTAATTAAAAAATGCCAAGGTGAGCGTGATATAAGCAAATTAGGCGGTTTAATTAAATCTTTTCCAACGCTGTATATTGTATTTTTGTTAATTATGCTTTCACTCAGTGCTATTCCTTGGATTTCGGCATCATTTTATATCAAAGGAGATATCATTTGGGGAGTAATGGCGCAGGGTAGATTAATATCTGGAACGATTGGTCTGATAGGTATTTTATTTTCTAGCTTAGGCATTTGGCGTTTAATTTCAATGGTA
The DNA here is from genome assembly GCF_001690895.1 of Gilliamella sp. Nev5-1. NCBI lineage: Bacteria > Pseudomonadati > Pseudomonadota > Gammaproteobacteria > Orbales > Orbaceae > Gilliamella > Gilliamella sp. Nev5-1. The sequence continues at coordinate 40,030 of NZ_LZHO01000008.1, forward strand.
TTTTATCATAAACAAAAATGGTATGATTTTACAAAAATAAAATGGGTAAGCTATAGCCCAATTTTTATCTTATTGGTATTTACTACCGCTTTATTTATTCATTTTCCGTTACCGATTCATGGCATTATTCCATTAGGCAAGTTAGATACTAATGGGCAATTGCCTTTTCAACTACTATTAGCCGCAGTGACAGGTTTGAGCTTTCTTATTGCCTACATTTTATATGTGCGCCCTAATAGCGAAGTGCGAGAAGTACTTAATACACCAATGATTAAATTATTTTTACGTTTGTGTAATAGTGATTGGCGTTATGATTATTTATTAAATTGCTTATTTGTTAAACCTTATATCTATCTAGCTAAATTATTAAAAAAAGATCCTATTGCTTTATGGGATAATTGGATAATGTTGGGCATAAAAAAAATAAACGCATTTATCGTTGATCTAGAAAATGGGCAAATTAGATGGTATATGGTTTCGATGGTTATAGGCAGTATTATTATATTAATGTTACTGATTTTCATTTAATAAAGGTGTAATCATTCATGTTGTTATGGCTTGTTTTTTTACCTGTAATAGGCGGATTTGTTGGTTGGTTATGCCATGCATGTTTACAAAGGGGGGTAGTTTCCATCAACGTACAAAAGCGTTGGTCAAAATTACCCATAATTGTAGCATTTACCACAATTTGTATTACATTATCGATAGCGATCGTATTATGGATAGATGCCGCTGAAACACTAAAGCAAGGCGCAAACTGGGGAAAGGAAATTAATCTAGAGTGGATCCCATTACTAGGCATCCGTTTTCACCTTGTTTTAGATGGCTTATCAATGGTTGTTATTACCTCAACATTATTTATTGTATTATTGACTATTGTTTATTCTAGTAAAGAAAATTTAAACAATCTTGGTTTATTTTACCTGTGCCTATTATTTATGACATCAACCATTATGATGTTGTTTGTCGCCACTGACTTATTTTTAATGTTCTTTCTGTGGGAAGCTGTGGCAATACCGGTCTATTTTTTGATCTCCTTATGGGGGCGCCGAGATTCGAGCTCGCAATTACGCTTTAATGGGGCAAGCAAATTTTTGATTTATACCCAATTAAGCAGTTTGCTGATGCTAATTTCAATCGTTTCATTGGCACTAATTAACTGGAACTTAACAGGTCATTGGACATTTGATTCTCAGGAATTAATAAAAACACCAATATCAAGCCATACTGAATTTTTACTGATGTTAGGCTTTTTAGCTGCTTTGATAGTACGCATTCCTTTTGTTCCCTTTCATGGTTGGCTTGTTGAAGCCCATATTGAATCTTCAACAACTGGCTCAATGATGATTAGTGGATTATTACTCAATACAGCAGCATTTGGTTTATTACGTTTTGTTATACCACTATTTCCTAATGCTTCAATCATGATTATGCCATTGATGTTAGCTTGTGCACTGGCTACCGTTGTTTATGCAGCATTGCTTGCATTCAACCAAACCGATATTAAAAAACTTGTTGCTTATATTCATATCGCTTTAATGGGATTTGTTACTGCAATAATCTATAGCGGTTCTATTATTGCTTATCAAGGTGTAGTTATCCAGATGATAGCCATCAATTTGGCAATCGTTGGTATGTTTATAATTAGTGGGTTATTGGTTGAAAGTTATTCCACTCGGAATATAAACCAGTTCACTGGGTTAAAAGGACGAGTGCCTTATCTATCTTCGTTAACTTTATATTTTATATTAGCTGTGTTAGGTATTCCAGGTACAGCTAATTTTGTTGGTAATTATATGATGTTACTTGGTAGTTATAACACATTTTCTTTTTATACCATTTTGCTAGTAATTGGCTTATTATTATTGTCTATTTCATTTATCGTGCGTATGCAGCCAATATTCTATGGCGCCGCAGATAAAGAGGCTTCCACAAAACATCTACTTAGTAAAAAAGATATTTTGTTATTATCAAGCATCTTAATTGTCCTTATTTTTATTGGTTTGTATCCACAACTGATTTTAGATATGTCTTATTCTATCATGAATCAAACACAACAATACATAACCACAGAACGAGTGGGAGAGTAATAATCTATGATAGCTTTATCGCCTATTTTTGTACTAAGCATTGCCATCATTGTTGTGTTATTTTCATTATTTGTTTTTAAAATAAGCACTAAAGGATGTACTATTTTAACTATTTGTGGATTAACATGTGCGTTAGCTTGTTCCGCGGTAGTTGGCTATAAAATTTCATTTAATGCACAAGCTATTGCAGATATCAGTAGTGATAATATGCAATTATCGGTATCAGTTTCAGATGCCAATAAAGAACTAACTCCATCAACTGAAGAAACGATAGCAATTGATACTGTGTCTACTGATGATGTGGACAAACAAAATGAAAACATTGATGACAACGTCAACAACAGTAAGATTGATAAGACAAATATTGATGCTAATTCAAACACTGATAATAGTTCAATAGATGAGTGGAAAGCGCACCATATCACCGCACTTTTTACTTGTGATGGTTATGGGTTGCTTTATACCAGTTTGATTTTAATGATATCTATTGCTGTAGCCTGTTTTGCTTATCGTTGGTTCCGGCAAGAAAAGATTCATCACGGACTATTTTATTTAATCCTACTTTTCATGACATTAGGTGGAGTAACACTCTTATACGCAAGCCATCTCATTGCATTTTTTATTGGGATTGAACTGTTATCTATTCCATTTGTAGGGTTAATTGGCTATCAATATACACAGACTCATTCATTAGAAGCAGCAGTTAAATACATGATTTTATCTGCTATTGCCAGTGTATTTTTATTGATAGGGATTGCATTTTATTATGCAACTACTGGTGAGCTAACATTCAGTGGGCTAAGTTATCAACTCTCAACGATGACTTACCCAAGTACATTATTACTGATGGGTGTTTGTTTGATGTTAGTTGGTATTGGTTTTAAATTATCTCTCGTTCCATTCCAACTTTGGCTACCCGATGTTTATCAAGGCGCACCAACGGTTGTTGCTTTATTATTATCAACAGTTGGAAAGGTAGCAGTTTTTTGTGCCATTGCTAGGCTGTTTTTATTGGCACCGATTGTGAACAATGAAACAATCCGTATTATTTTAGTTATTATGGCTTTTTGTTCTATTTTATGGGGCAATCTATTGGCATTGATGCAAAGTAGCTTAAAGCGAGTACTTGCTTACTCCTCAATTGCACATTTTGGCTATTTATTTACAGCGTTAATTGCTGTGCAATATCAAGTACTTGCATTAGAAACTATTGGCGTTTATCTCATTGGCTATATTTTAGCTAATATCTGTATTTTAGGCACAATCAGCTTAGATTCCCATTCAGATGAACTACAAGATCATGAAAATGAGATCGATCTTTCAGGTCTATTTTGGCGAAGACCAATTCTTGCGCTAGCTATGGGGATTGGTTTTTTATCTTTAGCTGGTACACCATTAACCGCAGGTTTTGTCGGTCGATTTTTACTGGTGCTATTAGGTGTTACAGCAGAATTATGGTGGTTAGTTGCTGCTGTAGTGATTGGTAGTGCATTAGGACTTTATTTTTATGCTCGCTTAATTATCAATCTTTATATAAAACCAATTAACTGTGATGGAAAAATGTTAAGTGGAGCCTCGATTAAGTTAAAATGGACTAATATTAGAATAAGCGAATTAATCATCGTATTATGTGCCTTATTGACGATGCTTTGCGGAATTTACCCTAAATGGTTATTTAACTTAGTTAGCATGGCTCAATATTTAACCACATAATGAGCCTATATCAGCTTCCTTTAATTCAATAGTGGAGTCATATTAACTAAAATAAATAAAACCAGCATTTTATCCTAAAGCATATGTTTTCCTAAGGCTTTTTGACAAGAAATAGTTAATAACAGATTTATTTATTATGTTATAATTCTGACCTTTAAAAATTTATTTTAATCAAGAGGACCAGTATGGACTTTTTAATCTCTAATGCTTATGCTGCAGATGGTAGCCAACCCGGTGGCGATTTTTTCATGCCAATTATGTTAGTTGTGTTTGGTTTATTTTTCTATTTTATGATCATGCGTCCACAACAAAAACGCGCAAAGGCACATCGCGATCTTATGGCTTCTATCTCCAAAGGCGATGAAGTATTAACCAATGGCGGACTTATTGGTCGTGTATCAAAAGTCAACGAAAATGGCTACATAGCGCTAGAATTAAATGATACTACTGAAGTTGTGATCAAGCGTGACTTTATCACATCAGTTTTACCAAAAGGGACAATGAAATCGCTATAATAGGGATCATCTATTATTGTTCATTGTATTGATTATCTAATTCCACAAGAGAATATGTCGTGTTAAACCGCTATCCTTTGTGGAAGTACATTATGTTGGTCGTTGTAATTTGCCTCGGCCTTCTTTATGCACTTCCAAATATTTATGGTGAAGATCCTGCTATACAGATTTCAGGCTCAAATACTGCTGAAATTAATGTTGCTACGCAAGATAAAATCAGAAAACTTTTAGCTGATAATCACATCGAGACTAAATCATTAATTTATGAAAATAAGTCAATTTTAATTCGCGTTGGTGATAATGATACACAGCTTAAAGCAAAAGAGCTCATATCAGAAGCATTAGGTGAAGAATATATCGTTGCATTGAACTTAGCACCAGCAACACCAACGTGGCTGACAGCATTAGGTGCTGAGCCTATGAAACTCGGTCTTGATTTACGTGGTGGCGTTCACTTTTTAATGGAAGTCGATATGACAACCGCATTAAGTAAACTCACTGAACAATCTATTGAAAACATAAAAACTGAATTTACAAATAGCAAATTAAATTATAAAAAAATCAGCAAAAATAGTAATCAACAAATTGTATTACAATTTGATAATACGGATGATCGCAATAAAGGTATTACTAAAATTAATGGATTGCGAGATTACAAAGTAGCTTCTCAAACAGACAGCAGTATTGTTGTCGATATCAGTGAACAACGTTTACAACAAACTAAAAATGATGCTGTGCAACAAAATACCGCTATTTTACGTAATCGTGTTAATCAACTAGGCGTTGCCGAACCTATTGTTCAACGCCAAGGTGCTGATCGTATTGTAGTTGAATTACCAGGTATTCAAGACACCGCGTTAGCTAAGCGCATTTTAGGGGCTACAGCGACACTTGAGTTTAGGCAAGTTAACGAAGAAAGCACACCAAACTTACCGGCCATTATCAATGGTGATATGCGCGTTCCTTATGGTTCAGAAATTCAGTATATGGAAAATGGACGTCCTGTATTACTTTATAAACGTATTGTATTAACAGGAAATCATATTACTGATTCTTCATATCGTGTTAATCCATATGGATTACCTGAAGTTGCTATTACGCTTGATGGTGCAGGCGGTAAAAAAATGTTTGATTTTACCCAAAAAAATCTTCATAAATCGATGGCAACCTTATTTGTTGAATACAAAGATACAGGAAAACGCGATGAAAACGACAAGCCGATTCTTGAAAAACAAGAACGAGTTATTAACGTCGCGACTATTCAAGGTATTTTTAGTGATCGTTTCCAAGTAACGGGTATAGGTAGTATTGATGAAGCTAAAAATTTATCACTATTATTACGTGCAGGGGCATTAATTGCACCGATCCAAATTATTGAGGAACGAACTGTTGGGCCATCCATGGGGCAAGAAAATATCACCCAAGGCTTAGAATCTTGTGTATGGGGTTTGGCGGTTTCAGTTATTTTTATGTTAGTAATGTATCGCCTATTTGGTGTGTTTGCTAGCCTTGCATTAGTTGCAAACTTAATTTTAATTGTTGGTGCAATGTCTTTACTTCCTGGGGCAACGCTAAGCATGCCGGGTATTGCTGGTATTGTATTGACCGTAGGTATGGCTGTTGATGCTAATGTACTGATTAACGAAAGAATAAAAGAAGAGCTGAGTAATGGTCGAAGTGTGCAACATGCAATTAATGAAGGATATGCAGGAGCTTGGAGCAGTATTTTTGATGCCAATCTTACTACTTTAATTACTGCGGTTATTCTTTATGCAGTTGGTACTGGTTCAATTAAAGGCTTTGCTATTACGTTAGGTATCGGTATCGTTACATCAATGTTTACATCGATTGTTGGTACTCGCGCATTAGCCAATCTTATTTATGGCGGTCGTCGCGTTAATAAGTTATCAATTTAGAGGTTTATTGTGATTATTAATAAAAAAGAAAATCATGATGTTAGAGAATTAAATCATGGTCGCAGAGTCCTCGACTTTTTAAAATTTGGCTTCGTTGCTTTTGTTATTTCTATGCTCTTAGTTGTAGCGTCTTTTGTCGTTATTTTTGTTAAAGGATTCAATCTAGGGCAAGACTTCACTGGCGGAACAACAGTCGAGCTTACCGTAACAAAAAATGTTAATCTTGATGATATTCGTAATAGTTTACGCGATGCAGGCTATCATGAGCCGATAGTACAATATTACGGTAGTAGTAAAGATATCATCATTCGGTTACCTTCGGCTAAGCAAGAAGACAATACCTCATCGGCTATTGATAATGCGCTAGGTACAAAAATTTCCAATTTAATACATAAAGATATTGATGCAGATGCTCAAATCAAACGTATTGAATTTGTAGGTCCAACTGTTGGCGCTGAACTTGCTCAAGATGGTATTTTGGCAATCTGTGCCGCATTAGTTTGTATTTTAATCTATATTGCATTCCGTTTTGAGTGGCGATTTGGTACTGGAGCGGTTGTTGCTTTAGCGCATGATGTCGTCATTACTGCAGGTTATCTATCACTATTTGAACGAGAATTAGATTTAACGATTATTGCTGCAATGTTATCCATTATTGGTTATTCACTCAACGATACTATTGTTGTCTTTGATAGAATTCGTGAAAATTTTAGAAAGATACGCCGTGCAGAACCTTATGATGTAATTAATATCTCATTAACGCAAACGTTGCATCGTACTTTAATGACATCTGGGACAACACTTGTTGTGGTGATTATTCTATATATCTTTGGTGGTTCAATGTTAAAAGGATTTTCTGAAACATTAGGGGTGGGTATTGTGCTTGGTACCATCTCATCAATTTATGTGGCGGCTTATATGTCACTTAAATTAGGCGTAAAAAGAGAACACTTTATGCCACCAAAAATTGAAGCAGAAGGAGCTGATCAACCTTCAATATTACGCTAATTGTTTAAACTCTGCCATTAATTGGCAGAGTTTCATTAGACTATTTTTAAAACAAATGATACCAAATTGATTGACACCTACCATTTAGTTGCATATTATTAGCCACAGTTTTATCCCTTTCTTTTGGGGCCATAGCTCAGCTGGGAGAGCGCAACGCTGGCAGCGTTGAGGTCAGGGGTTCGATCCCCCTTGGCTCCACCAATTCAATAAACAGTAACATTCTTTAAAGCCCATTAAAGTACACTAAACCCAATAACAACAAGCCTTAAAAGCAATTTTATTATCCAGTAAGTATCATTAAGGTACATTTACAACCAAATTTTTTAGGTATATGCTTAGGTTATACGGGCGCAGTATACTTATATATCGTATACCTAAAATAGTTATGGCAAGGAAAACGCACCCATTAATAGACACCCAAATAAAAGCCACCAAACCAAGAGATAAAGATTACTCTTTATTTGATGGCGGTGGTATGTATCTCTTAGTTAAATCGAATAATTCTAAAATCTGGCGTTTTAAGTATACGCGTCCATATACCAAAAAGGGCGCATTAATTAGCTTCGGTAGTTATCCTGAGGTTTCACTACAGCAAGCGCGAAAACAACGAGATGAAGCGCGAGAATTAATAAAGCAAGGTGTAGATCCTCAAGAGCACAAAGCAGAACAAGAACAACGTAAGCATGACGAAATTACTAGCACCTTTAAAAAGGTAGCCGCTGATTGGTTTAAAGTTAAAAGTGGCAAAGGACTAACTGAAAGCACCTTAAAAAGAACGTGGGAATCGTTAGAGTTACATTTATTTCCTTATATTGGTGATAAATCAATCTTTAAATTAAAAGCAAAAGAATTTATTAAGGCCATGGAGTCACTAAGAGCTAATGGTAAATTAGAAACAATTAAAAGACTTTGCCAACGTATCAATGAGATTATGTTTTATGCGGTGAATATAGGCTTGATTGATGCTAACCCAGCAGCCAAGATAAAAGATGCTTTTGAAAGCCCTATAAAAGGGCAAATGCCAACAATAAACGCGCAAGAGCTGCCCCAATTTATGCAATCCCTTGCTATGGCCAGAATCGAATTACAAACGCGTTGCTTGATTGAATGGCAATTATTAACAATGACACGCCCAAATGAAGCGGTAGGGGCAAAATGGCAAGAGATTGATCTAGACAATTGCTTATGGGTTATTCCTGCCGAAAAAATGAAAATGAGGCGAGAGCATACTATTACACTCAATAAGCAGGCTATGGCTATATTATCAATTATGAAGCCTATAAGTGGGCATAGAGAGCATATTTTCCCAAGCATGAAACCGCCTTATACAACCCCGATGAATAGTAGTACTGCTAACATGGCAATAAAACGAATGGGGTATAAAAACAAACTAGTCGCACATGGATTACGAGCCTTAGCTAGTACAGTATTAAACGAGCAGGGATTTGACCCTAATATTATTGAGGCAGCACTTGCACACGTCGATATCAATAGCGTAAGGCGAGCTTATAACCGAGCTACTTACCTAGAACAACGTAGAATCATGCTTGATTGGTGGGGTGACTTTGTCGAGCAAGCAAGCCAAGGAAATGTCTCACTATCAGGTAACCGCAATTTAAAGCTAGTTAATCATTAACCATATCACGCTATTCATACCGTGCCCCATATTTGGGTTATTCACTTCAATTCTCCATAATAACCACTCCTCATATCTGAGGGGTGCTTTTTTAAATGTCATCCTTTACCTATACCAATTATTAAGTTGTTTTTATGCTTACCTCCCCATAATCTTAAACTTTTAATATAAAGTGTTCACTACTATTCACCAACCTAATATTAATTTATATATATCAATATATTATATACTTATTATATATATTTTTTGGTGTTCACTAGTATTCACTAGTGTTCACTACTATACACATTCTTAAAATAATCCTGATCCTGTAATTAACCAATTGAAATATAAATATATTTATATAACGTTATTATTTTATTAAAATAAAATAATTATTAATCATAATGTTAAGCTAGGATGATTTTAAGGTTGATCTAGGGCTATTATTAGAGGAAAAGAATAAATGCTCTATGGTGATTTCCACCATACAGGTATTACATTTGCAATCTGCTAAAAAGCCAGCAGGTTTATTAAATTGAATTACTCAACCATAGCTATTTATGGTTACCCATTTAGTAATAGCAGTCAAAAAAATTATTTCAATTCGCGGTTTTGCATAAAAAGGAGGGTAGGCGGTTTAGAGCGTATAAGGTCGTAGGAATTTACTCCCCCCTCCTCTTGGTTGGTTTAGTGAATTTTTGGACACGTTAGAAAGCAATCTAATAATTCGCCTTATTGGATTATAATAGCCTTATTATTAGTAAGTTAGGTGGTAATATGGCAGGGCGAAAATCAAAGATAAAGGACATGTTAAAACTAGGGCAAGAGTATTTGCATAAACAGGGCTATATCAAAAATGGCGAAATCATTCCCTCTATGGCTGGACTGGCTTTATATGCTAACTGTTCAAGGTCAAGTTTATATAATTATGCGAGTTCAAGCGAAGAATTTAAGGACATGTTAGAACTTATCAAAGCACGCCAAGAAGTCGAGTTAATTAATAAAGGCTTAAAGGGTGAGTTTAACGCGAGTATTGCTAAATTGATGCTTGCTAATCATGGTTATTCTGAAAAGCAGACATTAGATCATCAATCTATGGGTAGTAGCATTATAGCCAAATCTAAACCAGTGCGCATAGAACTAGTATCGCCATCACCAAAGGATTTAACCGCCTGAAATCCCCCTGCTCCAAATTAGCTACTACTTATGGAATTTAAATATCTTAAAATCCGTTTAATTAATGAGAACTAAATACAATTTCTTCAATAAAAAGATAAAAGGTGGTTTAAGAGTTTATTATTAATTAGATTGAAAAATGAGCAATCAAAACTAAGATTAATTTTATTGAAAACACAATATCTACTTAGCTTTTATGTAAAAATAACTACATATAGTGTTTTTAGAAAACTCTTTCATGTTAAGCGTCAATAAAGGTCAATAAACATTAGTAGACATGTTACAAAAAATAATTATACTAGCTCCTAACAGTGCCCCTTTATACCTCTACATTTTTTGGTCGTTAATCTTTAATTTTGATTAATGCCTAAAACTTGATACGTTTGGGGCTTTCTTTTTTCTACTACATAATATTTTATGGCTAACTTAAAACCACATCTTTCATATGAAGATCAGCTAATAAAGTTAGAAAATCGGGGGATGATTTTCTCTGATTTAGACCGCAAACAAGCCCAAAAGAAGTTGGCCAATGTTGGATATTATAGGTTATCGGGTTATTGGTACCCTTTTCGAAAATTAAAAATCCCACCGCCTTCTGATAAACTTGAATCACGAAGAAATGAAAATTTTATAGAAAATACTCTATTCAGCAATATCTATAAGCTATATTTGTTTGATGTTAAGCTTAGAAATATTATTTTTTTGGGGCTGGAACGAATAGAAACATATTTAAAAGCGATTATTGCTTATGAGTTAGGAAAAATTTCACCAACTGCATATAAAGATAAAAAAATAATAGATAATAATTCACATGACAAACATGATAATTGGTTAAATAATTTAAATATTTTAATAGATAAAAATAAATCTAATGATTGTATAAAATGGAATATAGAAAAGTATAACGAAATTCCTATATGGGCTATTGTCGAAATATGGAATTTTGGAACAATGTCTAAATTTTATGGAATCCTTGATGATAAATATAAAGTTGCTATATGTAAATCGATGAAATTTCTCAGACCAAATAGCAAAAATGTGAAATTATCACTTAAGACATCATTAGAATATTTAAATATCATTAGAAATAGGTGTGCTCACCACGTTCGGTTATGGAATACCTCCGTGTCAAATAATAAAATTAATTTAGAAATGTTTGATAATTTAGATCTAAATGTCGCTAATTTAAATAATGATAGCCCTGAACTATATAGAATAGCAGGAATTATTTATATGATTTGGAGTTTTACATTACGTATTTCAGAGCATTCAGATTGGTTAGAAACAATTGTAAATCATATAAATGATCCTTATTATGTTAACGCTGTTAAATATTCTCAAATGGGGTTTAATAATGGAAGCTTAATTGGCATAAATAATTTGCTAAAATTGTATAAACAGCAAACTACATAATTTATCTCAATAAAATCTCACATCTAAAACAAATTTCATTTATATAATTACTAGTACTTATATAGGTATCCATTCAGGTATCCAGTGAAACTACTTTAAATTAATGGATACTAATCTAAGCAAAAGCGGTAATAATTGCTAATGCTTGCTTTCACAGAAAAATGGAAACCATTGCTTAAGTAAACCATACCCGATTAAGGTTCAAAAGGCAGTTATCTTCATTATGAAGACAGCTAAAAACTTACCTATTTGCTAAACTTGCTAAAATAGCCTTTTTTTCTTCATCAGTGACTTCCCTTGGCTGAGTTCTGCCTAGATTTCTAACTTTCGGCTTAGACATTTTAAAACCGTTAGCAATTTGCGTTTCAACTATGAAAATTTCACGAAACGTTAAAACAAATTCACCACTTGTGTTTTGCTTTTGAGTAAGCCCAACAGACGTAAGTATCATGTTTTTATACTGCCGTGTGTTAGTCTGTAGTGTGACAGGCTCACCGCTTCGCTGTATTGCTAACAGTTTTTCATGAGCATCAGCAATACGATCTGATGATGAGCTGTTTAAAAATGGAGATTAGTAGTCAAGTAAAAAATCAGCCACAACTTGATTTTTGACTTTCTCTTTTGTTTCATTTATGGATGCATAATAACGCTGAATCATTTTTTCCGCTTGTTCAGTGATTGGGCTAATTTTCATTGGCGCAGGGTATTCCTCAAAATTATAACCTGTCATCCGCTCAATCGAATTAGCTTTAGGCTCATAACTGACAACTAACCCGTACACCGTCACTTCTTTCGGGTCTAATACTGCGTGGTCCGCAATATTAGCCCCATTTTCAATTGGGTTTTCCGTTACTCTTAATTTTGATGTGTGTTGTTCAACAGTGTTGATATCAAGATTAAACGTGAAATTATCACTGATAATTAACCCAAAATTATTTGATGATTTATTTAATATAGATTTAAACGCCATTTTTCTATAACCTCTAAGTATTATTTTAATCCTGTAATTTTATCATAATTAATTCCATGTATATAAACACAGTGCTATAATGTACCTAACTGTATATTAATGTATTATTTGCGTCTAGGCTGATCCCCGAACATTCGCAACCCTAGCGAACTGGCGCAAATATCTATTAGGGGCGTGAGGGGCGTATGGCATTGAATCCAAAATTACCACCAATTCCATTTGTTAAACTAGAAAGAGCCGCTAGAATTCTAGATTGTGATGTAGATGATTTTTTATTTTGGAATAGTGAGGGGATGATTGCTTTGTATGCTTTCGTTAATAAGCTTGAATGTTCTTTGTGTTTTTGTGCAAAGAAAAAAGAATATAACGAACAATGTGAAACATTCATAGAAAAATTTAATAATGTCAATAAAATTGAAAATAGTATTAGGGTATTGGGGCAATTTACTACCAATATTTTAGGAAGAGCTAGTCGCTACCCACACCCACGTAAGTATGACTATCTTATTGAAACACCAGACAAGATAAAACCCGATAATTTCCCGAGACTTTTTAGAGCAACATACTTTGGTAAAGCTTACGGGATTTGGCGAATTAAAAGATTTAGCCATTGGTTGCAATTAAGACAAAACATGCGTACATGTGGAAATAAAAAAGGGTTCACTCCTCATGAAGTTTCTATTCAAACCCTACTGCCAATGACCAAAATTGGCGACATGGATGAAATTTTTGATTACTATTTAAAAATTAGGGGTGACAATGAGTTTATTTTTAATGCTAATGAATTACTTATTTCGACAGAAGATATCATTTTACTACAATCCGCAAATAACGAATTCTTACCTGATTTATTTATTGATGAACTGGGCTTATGCCCATCTTTCATACGTTGGGGAGATGTAATAGACTCTGGTGAAAACAAAGCAAATGTTAAAATAATGAGAAAACCCGAAAATTTTTACAAGCCATTTGCTATTGAAACAGCTTTATTAACAAGAGAAAAATTTCCACATTGTAAAGTAGTCTCCTTATCCAGAAAAATACTCTCTAAAATTGCTAATGATTTTAATGCTACAAATCCACCAACCGAAAAAACCATTTCAAATTGGTTATATGAAATCAAAATAGGTAAACCCTCCGTTACAAATAATAATGATTTTGAGTTGGTTATACCAGATGAATGGCAAGAATTTTCTGAATAAAATGGAAACTAATTTAGTAAAATGGGAATTATATCATTTTAATATATAGCGGTATTCAATGCTTAGTTATTGATAGTTAATCAGCTAATTTATTAGGTTTTTTCCCATTTTATTAAATGGGAAATTTTAATATTTAATGTAATGCATGTTTGTTTATACAGTTATATTCTTATAGCATCTTTTAGATACAGGAGAATATAACTAATGACAAACCAAATCCTTTCCAAACAAGAAGTAAAAAACTTACTACATTTCAAATCTGACACCAGCCTTTACACGCTAGAGAAGAAAGATAAAACTTTTCCGCAAAAAATTAGAATCGGTTTACGCCGTGTTGGCTATCGAGCTGATGAGATTTATTCTTGGCTTGAATCTCGCAGAGTAGAACGTCGCGAGGTAGCATAATGGTGATAAAACAAAACCCTCTATATCGCGAAATAATCGAGGGCTTGCATTGGAATCTTGACGCTTCCAATCATAGCCAATCTGATTATAAAAAGCTACCCAAAAAGCCGAGAGCTTACCTATTAATTGCGTGTACTGGTGACAATGGTATTACCGAAAATGAGATATTGCTCACCTGTAGGCTTTCTAGTGGTAGAAATTACTGTTCAGAGCTAGAAAGAAAGTTAGGCATCACATTAAAGCGCATGGATGAACCTAATACCGACGGAATAGGCTCACACTATCGCTATTACCTAGCCAATAAGGAAGATGCTCAAAAGGTGGTTAATCTGATTCTTAGTTATGAAAATAGCTTATTAACTGAATCAGATATCAGCCAAATTTTAGCACTTTACCCAAGCAAAGCAGCTTAATTAATTGATTTTATAGCAAAGCTCATTTTTGAGCCGACGGTATCCCTTTGCCTAAATTTAGCTAAAAGAGGGATTTTTCGACACGTTAGGAGTAATACTTATGACAGATTTTAATAATTTAGTACCAGTAACCGAAACACAATTAAACGGCAAATTACAGCAAACAGTTAGCGCAAAGGCTTTACATAATTACTTAAAAGTAGGAAATGATTTTTCAACATGGATAAAGGGAAGAATAAAAGAATATGGACTTATTAAAAATGATGATTTTTTAATCTTTGATTCATCAGAATTCAGGAATCAAAGTACAAATAATGAACAGCAAATAAAATGGACAACTAAGCGAGGTGGAGATCGTAAAAGTACAGATTACATCCTTACAATCGGAACCGCTAAAGAATTAGCAATGATTGAAAATAACGAGAAAGGACGAGCAATAAGAAAGTACTTTATACGTTGTGAAGAACACCTTAAAGAAATCGCTCCAGCAATCCAAAAGAAAGCACTTAATCGATTAAAAGCGCGTTTAGAAGTCGCAGATTATAGCCGTCCTATGTGTGACGCTTTAACTATACAACGATTATCCCTAGGCAAGGAGACCAAGCCACATCACTATACTAATGAATTTGATATGATTAATCGTATTGTACTTGGCATGACAGCAAAGGCTTACCGAAAAGCTCATAATCTCACGGGTGATATTCGCGACCATATCACTGAAGAACAGCTTAATCACTTAGCTTACCTTGAGAAATCCAATATCACGTTAATAGATATGGGTTGGAATTATGAAAAACGAAAAGCAGAACTCATCAAGTTATCACAAAGCTACATGATTCGGTTATTGGGTAAGGTGGCTTAATTATGATGACTACACACCCATTTAACGCCCTAGCAATAGGGCAATATACTCAAGCCCTAAATAATCGCTTAAATTGCTGTTTTGATGGGATTAACGCCATCCAAAAGGTGAAATCATTCTTCTTGGTTGGCAATAATTCTAGTTTTCAGTCAAAAAAGCCTATTTCAGTGGAAACCAGTGTAAAAGTACGCACTAAGTACGCAATGAAAACCGTTTTTTTAATGCGTACTAATCATTGCATGGGGTTGAATTTTAAAAGTAGGTTTCTTGAGTCCATAAAAAGAAACCACAAGAAACTTAATTATTATGCTTTAGGTATAATTCCTCGTGATTGTAATTCTTTTCTTAAAACTCTTTTAATCCAAGTAGCCAAGCTAGTATCGCCATCTTTCATAGCTTCTTCTTCTAACTGTTGCCGAAATTCTTCGGTTAATCGCATTTGGTATTGTGGTGATCTTTTTTCTTTTGGTGTTGACATGGTAATTACCAGATATTATTATAATTACACGGTGACGACCATTATAATGGTCGCGCCCCAAAAAACAATAGCCCAGAGAGTTCACGCCTCAATAAGCTATCTAACCACAAACATTAAATGGAGTAATGCTATGGCTAATAGTAATGATACCCTACGCCCTAAAAATGGGCAACCCGACCTATTTAATTTAATTTCTGTTTTAAATCTCTATCAAGCAGATATTAAATCAAGTAAAAAACACTTGCACAATCTCAATCATTCGGGCTATATTGATAACGCCTTAGCAAAATCTAAGGTCAGGATTGGAACCCTGAACAGTTACTTGGCGACACATGACGCCCAAAGCGTCTTTTTTTGTGTCAATGCTTGCGCACACCTATTTATCAATATTTCTTCTATGGTGGCGTTAGTGGGGCATCCGAAAGGATGGCTGGGTCACCAAGTAACCAGTAGTTCCAACCCTGCTAACGTCACCGCCAACGAGATTGGAACCTCTAGCGGTGGTTATGTAAATCATTACTTGGAGGCTGTCACTATGACTACGATCCCTACCCCTATTATATCCACTCAAAAACTATATAAATTCTATGACCTATCAACGGCTCAAGTAGTCCAAATAACGGCAACAACCGAACGCCAAGCACGCAAGAGCCTAGGCAAATCATCCCTTATCTTTATTGCCAGAATTCGCTTATATCCAGTTATTGAAGACACTAAAAGCTTTGGAGGTTATCACTATGGGCAATAATAACTTTCAGATATTAAATAACATCGAAACAAAACTTATTCAAGTTCGGAGCATGGCTAAAATTGCCTTAGATAACACTAACTATAAGTGCGCAGGATATGACGAGCCTTTTATCGAACAAGCCGACATGAGTAATTTACTATGGGTTATCGTTGATTTAGTAGAGCAAGCTTTTGATGAGTTACAAGAGTACGGGTTAACAGAGGATAATAATAATGGCTAATATCTCATTGGACGCAATTAATACTATCAATACAAGACTAGGACAAGCTAACGCTATCACCACGCTTTTAATGGCTGATTGTGATTCAAACACGCCAATTAACGAAGAATTACGCTCCTATGCCCTTGATGCTGTATCAGACTTAATTAACGATTCTAAAAAGCTATTTAGAAGCGAAACCGAGCGCAAGGAGGCAAAGAATGAAAGAGTTTGATTTTGTCCATAACGATGACGATACCAAACGATTACCACCCGAAGTTAGGCGATTTTATATTTTAGTGGCTCAATTTGAGCTACTAGACATGGAACAAACTAAGGGCTAAAAATATGAAAATCAACGAAATTACAGCCCAAGCCGTAGGTAAATGGGATTATATCTTTCAATCATTAGGTATTGAGGTGGGTAATGGCAAACATTGCCCTTGCCCTGTCTGTGGAGGTAAGGATAGATTTAGATTTGATAACCAAAATGGTAGAGGTACTTATATCTGTAACCAGTGCGGTAGTGGTGACGGCTTAGAGCTTATCAAAAACTATTGTCAATGCGACGCTAAAGAAGCATCGAGTAAAGTAGTGGAGTGTTTAAATCTTTCTAATCAGAATAACAAAATACGGGAAAATCTCGTATTTAGAAAAATAGATTCTGAACAATTACATAATGATAACATACCAGATAATCCCGTATGTAAAAGGGTCGAGTATTTGCTATCTAAAGCAACATTAGGGCAATCTCAATACCTGACCAAGAAAGGGTTAACCTTTGATTTACCCTTGTTAGATAACGGGCGCATTTTTGTGCCTATGCTGAATCTTCATAATGAATACGCAGGTGGTCAATTTATCGAGCCTGACGGCAGTAAGCACTTAATGAAAAACTCAAATAAGAAAAGTGCTTTTATATTAGTGCGCTCAATATTGAGCCGACCTGCCGAGGTGTGCGCAAATTTGCTCGCACACAATGAAATTATTATCTGTGAGGGTTTAGCCACAGGGATATCGATAGCGGAATTCCGCCAACAGTCTATTGTTATATCTGCCATTGACGCAGGCAATCTTATTCATGTAGCTAAGTCTATTCGTGAACTAAATCCTACTACTAAAATCATTATCGCAGGTGATAACGATATTGGTCAAAGCCCGAATACGGGCTTAGCTAAAGCAATAGAAGCGTCTCAAGCGGTAGATGGTTATTACTCAGTACCTGATACAGATTATAAATGTGATTGGGATGATTATAGACAACAATTTGGAAGTGATAACGCTTCGGCTCATTTTAATAAAAACCTCATAAAACCAGAGTTACCAACCGTGACAAAACTTAACATGCAAAACGAGTTATCAAGCATGAACCTATCGCAAATGGCATCAAGCCAACGCGCCGAACTGCTCAATCAATATTATGATAATAACCTTGCGATTAATCTTACTACCGATGAAATCTATCACTATCAAGATAACGCATGGCAACCTATAAGCGATAAACTGTTAATGCGAACGCTAGCCGATTTATTCACTCAATCAGGCGAGCCATTTAACCCTATGCGAATTAGCTCAGCGGTTGAATCGCTCAGGTTATCACTGCCTATAATGGGAACACCTCAGAAAGATTTAATCTGCTTTAAAAATGGCGTATATGAGCTAAAAAGCCAAACCTTTAGACCTCACAATAAGCAAGATTGGCTATTAGTCAGTAATGATATTGATTACTACCCTGTCAAAGAAAATGAATCTTTTGATACTCACGCGCCAAACTTCGCTAAATGGCTAAAAAGAGCATCAGGCAATCAAGATAAGGCTAAAAATATCTTAGCTGCGCTATATATGATATTGGCTAATCGTCATGACTGGCAATTATTCTTAGAGGTTACAGGCGCAGGCGGTAGCGGTAAAAGTGTTTTTGCTGAAATTGCGACGATGTTATCAGGTAAAAACAATACTGTAATAGGCACTATGGACGCATTAGAAAAGGCAAGGGACAGAGCCTTAATCGTGGGTTACTCATTAGTCATATTACCCGACCAACCGCGTTATATGGGTAGTGGTGCAGGATTAAAAGCGATTACTGGCGGTGATGAAGTCGCAATAGACCCAAAACACAAGCAACCCTATTCTTGTAAAATCCCTGCGGTAG
>NZ_LZHO01000009.1:0-375 GCF_001690895.1 Gilliamella sp. Nev5-1
GTCAAAACCAATTTCTTCACTCAATTGCCCCGTTGGCGTGTAGCTGAAGCGGTAACGTTCCCCTTTCTGATTTTCAATTTCACTGATTTGTAGATGGATATTATCATAACGAAATTTCAGCCGTTCGCCATCTGGCAGCCGCTTTTCGGTCATTAAATGTAATGGCGAAGCGTAGTCATATTCTGTGACTTTACCCGCTTCATCTTTAAACCAAGTCACTTTGCCATAAGCGTTGTATTGATACTCACGAGTGGTGTTATTCGGGTAGGTGCTTTTTGTGATTTGTCCTAAATCGTCATAAGTATAATAGGTCTTGCCCTGTTGTCCATCACTGACGACCGTGAGCCGAAGTAAAGCATCATAGCTAAATTGAAA